>NZ_VPFK02000004.1:0-71340 GCF_008634075.2 Saccharibacillus sp. WB 17
AAGCTTCTCTTCAAGTCCGCTCGACTTGCATGTATTAGGCATGCCGCCAGCGTTCGTCCTGAGCCAGGATCAAACTCTCCATTAAGGTGCAACCTCTGTTGCACCCGCGACTCCGATTAGAGACCCCTTAGGGCCTGGATTCGGACGAAGCGGATGGTCTTGAAGTTGACTTGTCAAGAAAGCACCATGTGCTCGTTAAAACGTGGCGGGAATTTACATTCCCTATATTCACTCTAAACCGTCTTGTGCTCCAAGATTCAGATCCGAAGATCAANGTTCAGTTTTCAAAGAACAAACTCGTTAATCNTTTGCTCGTTTCTTTCGTTCACCACCGCATCTCAGCGGCGACTTTTATATCCTATCACAGTGGCCAGCAGTTCGTCAAGCACTTTTTTTAAAACTCTTTTTCAGTGATCTTCGCTTCTGGACTGCGTTGGCTCTCTCTCGAAGGGCCGAGATTTAATTTACCACATAGCAATACAGCAAGTCAACACCTTTTTACAAATAACCGAAGTTCGCTTGATCGTGGCCTACCGTCCCTTAACGCATCAAAAGCGGCCCGGAATCCTCCGACCGCTTTCCTTGCCTTTTATAAACAATGCTCGGGCTTCACCGTTCGCCGCCGTGCCGCTTGTCTCTCACGTACTTCGACAGCTCTTTGGCCGGCGCAACCCTCGCATACATTTGAAAAATGGTTTGATACCGCTTCGATATCGCTTTGCGCATATCTTTATCCAAGCGCTTGTCGCTGAGGTCGAACAGCATCTCGTCCAGCTCTTTGCGCAGTACATACCCGAATTCTTTACACTCCATTTCGCTGAACATCATACCGAGCATTGCAGCCCCTCCTCTTTCGGGTTCCCTCTATAGTTGGTTTGCCAGTTCAACCTTGATTTAACCCAAAATGGAGTCTTGATAACCGTTCCATGCGTAAAAGTTTACAAAACTACCGCATGAGCTGCAAAGTGATCGTACTTTCGATCGCCGCGGCCACGAACAGCAGGATGACGATCCAGAACGCGGCCCCGAGCATTTGCTTCATTCCGTGCTCCCAGCGGGCCGCCAGACGCTCTCTTTTGCCCGCGCCGAGGCTGAACAGGCTTCCGATGACCAGTCCCCCGAATTTCATCCCGTAGGCGCAGGCGATCACGATCGCAGGCAGTTCGAGGATGCCGTGCGGCAGCAGTCCCTTGAAGATCAGTTCCGTGATATTCTCTCCCTGCTCATGGCTCACCATGACGACGAATCCGAGCACCATGCCGTTAATAAGAAGGAAGATCAGCGGAATCAGTCCGAAGAAAGCGCCCAACAGTATGACCAGAACCGATTTGATCGCATTGTTTAAAAAGATAAACGTAAAAAAGCTCAGCGTCACGTTATCCGACTGTTGGAGATTTTGCACGACTCCCTGCAGGCCTTCGATCTGGGACAGCAGCAGACGCTGCAGCCCGTCCGCGTTGATCGTGCCCAAAGCGATAGCAGCGATAAACAGCGCCGCCGCCGACAGCATATACCCTTTGTTCTCCGCCAGTCCCCGGATAAAGCGACCGAACGACAGCATCTTCATAATTGGCCTCCTTGCCGTGACTTTATGGGATCGAACAGCGTAGTCTTACTGCGCACTGCCGCTTTTGTCGGTCTTGCCGATCAGCACCTGGGCCATTTCGTCGTACATGGCGCCGGTCGCCGTCTCCGCCTTATAGACGGAAGGGGAGAAATCCCGTTCGGATACGTGATTGTCCGGCACGCCGAGCGGAATCTGGGCCAGCAGGCCGGTATGCAGCGTCTCTGCCAGGCGTCCACCGCCTCCGCGGCCGAAGACGTAGTCCCGCTCCCCGTTTTTCTCGTAATACGCCATGTTCTCGACGACGCCGAGAATCTCGTGCCCCGTCTGCAGCGCCATGGCGCCCGCTCTCGCCGCGACGAAGGCCGCCGTGCCGTGCGGGGTGGTCACGATGATCTGCTTGCTCTGAGGCAGCAGCTGATGCACGTCAAGCGCCACGTCGCCCGTACCCGGAGGCAGATCGAGCAGCATGTAATCGATCTCGCCCCACTCTGTCTCTTCGAAGAACTGCCGGAGCATCCGTCCCAGCAGAGGACCGCGCCAGACGACGGGGTTATTTTCACGGATAAAGAAGCCCATCGACATCACCTTGACCCCGAAACGCTCGACCGGACGCAGAAGCCCGTCGATCACTTCCGGCCCTTCTTCGATCCCCATCATATCCGGTACGCTGAACCCGTAGATGTCGGCATCGATAAGACCGACCTTTTTGCCGGCCCGCGCAAGCGATACCGCCAAATTGACGGCTACCGTCGATTTGCCTACCCCGCCTTTGCCGCTCGCCACGGAGATGAACACGGTCGGAGAGTCGGCGCTCAGGATCGGCAGGTTCTCGAGACCGGCCGCATGGCCTTTGACCAACACCGGATCGTCGTCCTCTTCCTGCTCGTCCCGGTCGGTTCGATTGTCTTCGATAATCGCGCGACTGCGTTCCTTCTCCAGTTCTGTCGCTTCCTTGAAGCGGATATGCACGTCTTCCACTTCCAGCGACCGCAAAATGGAGCGCACCTGCGTCTCCAGCCCCTGCCGGCTCTCGTCCGCGTTATCCAGACATACGACGCTCAGCGATATCCGTCCTTCCCGAACCACGACGTCGCGGATCAACCGCAGGTCGGATAAGCGTACGCGATAGACCGGGTCTACCACGGCTTCAAGCGCTTCCACAACTTCTTCTCTCGTTACCATTGCGTTCATCCTCTCTTCCACTCGTTAGGAAAACCTGTTCTTATTATACATGAAACGAAAACGCCGGACCGTCTCCCTAAGGAAAACGGTCCGGCGTATAATATGGCCCCGTCTATCGGGGGAGTTGGCTTCCTAGACTTGCTGCGCCGCGCGATCGCGCATGCCTTCGATCAGCACTTCCGCCACTTCGGGACGGGTGAACTCCGGCGGCGGGCATTCTCCGTTACGCAGCAGGGCGCGTACTTTAGTGCCCGACAGGGTCAGATGCTTCTCCTTGCCATGCGGACACGTCTTGCTCGTCGCCATATTGCCGCAGTGCGTGCAGAAGAAACTGTGTTCGAAAAAGAGCGGCGTGATCTCCAGTTCCTCCGGTTCGAAGTTCGAGAAAATCTCCTGCGCCTCGTACGTGCCGTAGTAGTCGCCTACCCCGGCATGGTCGCGTCCGACGATAAAGTGGGTACAGCCGTAATTTTTACGTACAATCGCATGGAAAATCGCTTCGCGCGGTCCCGCGTAACGCATCGCCGCCGGGAATACGCCCAGAAATGTCCGCGCGGCCGGATAATAGTTTTCCAACAGGACCAGATAACTGCGCATCCGGATATCCGCGGGTACGTCGTCGGACTTGGTCTCGCCCACGAGCGGATTAAGGAACAGCGCATCCACCGTCTCAAGCGCCGACTTCTGGATATACTCGTGCGCCCGGTGTACCGGATTGCGGGTCTGGAAGCCGACAACGGACTTCCAGCCTTTTTCCGCGAACAGGCGCCGGGTCTCCGCAGGGTCGAAGTAAAACTCGTTGAAGCGTTCCGGCTGCGGGCGATTGAGCACGCGCACCGATCCGCCGATCCGCTCGACGGGCCGCTCGAACAGCTTTTTGACGCCCGGGTGCTCGGGATCGTCCGTCTTGAACACGTTGACCGCTTCCTGACGGCGATCGATCCGGTAGACGCTCTCCACGTCGAGGATGGCGTAGACGACACCGTCGCTTTCGCCGACCAGCGCTACCCGCTCTCCCCGAAGAGAGTCTTCCGCCCCTTCGAGCGGCAGCGTAATCGGAATGCTCCATACGGTACCGTCCGCAAGTCTCATCCGCTCGACGACGCTAACGTAATCTTCTTCGTTCAAAAATCCGGTCAATGGGGAAAAAGCGCCCACCGCGATCAGATCGAGGTCGGACAGCACCCAGGTGTTGATCGGGATCTGTCGCAGAGTCTTCGCTTCGCCCAGCAGCGTGTCGCGTTCCGCGCCTTCGGCGAGACGGTTGATCAAAGTGCCGCCATGCGGCTTGATGGAAGTCATAATCGGCAGTCGCTCCTTTGTCGGGGTTCGGGTTCCTGTTCGGGTCTTACTTGTGCAGTCCGCATTCCGTCTTGTCGTTGCCTGCCCAGCGTCCCGCGCGCGGATCTTCGCCCGGCATGACCTGGCGGGTGCACTGCTCGCAGCCGATGCTCGGGAAATTGCGGTCATGCAGCGGATTATAGATGACGTCGTTGTCGCGGATATAGGCCCAGACGTCTTCGCTCGTCCAGTCCGCGAGCGGATTGAACTTCATCAGGCCGAACTTGTAATCGTACTCGACCTTTTTGGAATTGGCGCGGGTCGGGGCCTGATCGCGGCGAATCCCCGTGATCCAGGCATCGTAACGCGACAGATTGCGGGTCAGCGGCTCGACCTTGCGGATATTGCAGCACAGGTTGGGGTCCGACGTCCACAACTGCGTAGCATGCTGCACGTCCTGCTCGGCCGGCGTCAGCAGCGGGGAGACGCGCACGAAGTCCAGGCCGTACCGTTCGATCATGCGGTCGCGCGTCTCGTACGTCTCTTTGAAGTGAAAGTCCGTATCGAGGTAAAAGACGTCGGTCGACGGGCTGATATGCTGCAGCATGTCGACGATTACGACGTCTTCCGCTCCGAAGCTGCAGGCGAACGTCAGGCTGTCGTACTGCTGCGCGGCGAACCGGATGACTTCCTCGGCGCTCAACTGTTCCAACTCTTCGGCTTTTACGCGCGCAAACTCTTCTTTTTCCAATAAGTTCATGTTCAAAACCCTCCATCTCTGAATGGCAAATTGAATAAGGATTGAAACCTCCGGCGGGAGATCTTGATATCGGCGGATTAACTCTTTAACGGATAAAACCAACTATTCTAATCTGAATTATTTATAAGTATAAAACTTTACGCGGCAACAATCAATTCTTTATTTCAAAATGACAAAAACTTTTAAGGAAGCAAGCAACTCCGGTCCGTAGTACAATGAGTACAGAAAATTGGGGAAGGTGGCACTTATGTCTATCATTACTAAAAAGCTGGCCGTTAAGCTGGCGCTCATGATCTTTGCCGTGCTGCTCGTTTTGTTTACGATCTTCGTCTACATGCAGAACCAAAACGTAAAAAAAGCGAGTCAGTACACGATCAGCAGCTTCAACACCAAAATGGCCGAAGCTTTTGTCACGCAGTTCGATGTCGCCGGGTATCAATCGTATTTGGCCGACGCGACGGAGAACGATCTATACTGGCAGATTCGCGAACAACTTGATCAATATCGCAGCGAAATCGGGGCGATGTACGTGTATACGGTGCGGATCGACGATAACAAGCAGCCTATCCTGCTGATCGACGGACAGCCGGCGGATTCGGATAGCGCGTCGCCGATCGGAGAAGTGACGGACATTCCGGCCGATGCGATCGAAAAGCTGTTGCAGGGAGAGTCGGCCCAAACAGGCATTCTCGTCCATCCCGAATACGGAAGCTACATCTCTTCCTACGTGCCGATGCGCGGCGCCGACGGTACGGTCATCGGCATTCTGGGCATCGATACGGACGTGACCGTGTCCAATCAGATTTTCAAGCAGTTTATCGACGACAGCGTCTGGTTCTATGTGCTGATGGGCGCGCTGACGCTGCTGATCTTCGCGGTCATCTCCTTGTTCCTGTACCGGGCGCTGCGGCCTCTGGGCTTTATCGTGCGCGGGGCGCAGGCGATAGCGGACGGCGAGATCGGCAAAGCCAACCAGCTGTTAAGCGCGGTAGGCAAACCTTCGCGGGACGAAATCGGACAGACGTACGAAGCGATGGTCAAAATGAGCCATCGGCTCGGAATGACGCTCGGCGACGTTATGCGGGACATGCAGGATACGACGCAAACGCTCGTGCAATCTTCCCAGCGTTTCTCTTCGGAAGCGAACCTGCTCCTGAACATGAACGATCAGTTGAACGAGTCGGCGGGCACGTTGGCTGTCGAAGCGAACAATCAATACGCGGGAGCGACAGAATGTGCCCGTTCCATGCAGGAGATCACGTCCGCGATCGAACGCGTCACCCACTCGTCGGCCAACGTGTCGGGCGTTTCCCGCGAAGTGCTGGAGAAAGCGTCCGAAGGGCGAACCTCGATGGACGGCTTGCAGCTGCAAATCGCGGAAATGTCGCAACTCGTCGGACAGACATCGGCTTCGGTGCATACGCTGCATCGTTACATGGACGAAATCGGCCCGGTGCTGCAGGCCATTACGAGCATCGCGGAGCAAACGAATCTGCTGGCCTTGAACGCTTCGATCGAAGCGGCCAGAGCGGGCGAAGAAGGCGCCGGATTCGCCGTCGTGGCCGGAGAGATCCGCAAGCTGGCCGGCCTGTCGTCCACCTCGGCTTCGCACGTCGCCGAACTGCTGACCAAAATCGGACAGGAAGCTTCGACGATCGGAGAGCGAATGAACAAGGAAAGCGCAGAAATTCAGAAAAGCGGCGAACTGTCGACGCGCGCCGGACAGCTGTTCGAGCATACGGTCGTGCGCTTCAACGAGATCAGCCTGCATATGGAGGATCTGTCCGCTTCCGCGGAAGAGATTCTGGCCGGCTCCGAAGAAGTGTCGGCTTCGATCGAAGAGATTTCGCAAATCTCGAAAGTGACCGCCGATTACACCGTTTCCCTGCAAAAGCTGTCGCGCGACCAGCTCGAAGCGTCCAAAAACATCGCGGAAACGACGAAATGGCTGGAACAGAGCAGCGCCAGCCTGGAGAACACGATCGCCAAATTCGAATTGTAACTTCAGGCATCCCGTTCCGAGCCCAAGGAAGTAACCGAACCGGCAGCATTCACGCCTACAAAAAAGCACAAAAAAACAGCCTGCTTCCGAATAAATCGGGAGCAGGCTGTTTGCATAACGTCCGGCAGTTCTTAACGCTTCGAGAACTGTGGAGCGCGACGTGCGGCTTTGAGGCCGTATTTTTTACGTTCTTTCATACGTGGGTCACGAGTCAGGAAGCCCGCTTTTTTGAGCGAACCGCGCAGCTCAGGGTCTGCTTTGAGCAGAGCGCGCGAGATGCCGTGACGGATAGCGCCGGCTTGGCCCGAAGTGCCGCCGCCGTGTGCGAGTACGATTACATCGTACTTGCCAATCGTTTCAGTCAGGTTCAGCGGTTGGTTGACGATCAGTTTGAGCGTCTCCAGACCGAAGTATTCGTCGATTCCACGCTTGTTGATGACGATGCGTCCTTCACCCGGTACGAGGCGAACACGTGCTACCGAATGTTTACGACGACCAGTCCCATAGTATTGTACAGTTGCCATGAAAGGGTCCTCCTTTTATTTAGCCGCGAAGTTCGTAAACTTCCGGTTTTTGTGCTGCATGTGGATGCTCGGCTCCGGCATACGCTTTGAGTCTGAGTTTCATTCTGTCGCCCATGCGAGTCTTAGGAAGCATGCCGGTTACGGCGAGTTCCAGAATCCGTTCAGGCTTGTTCTTGATCATTTCGCCGGCGCTTGTAACTTTCAGGCCGCCCGGGTGCATCGAGTGACGGTAGTATTTCTTGTCCTGCATTTTGTTGCCTGTGAGGTGAATCTTCTCTACGTTGATTACGACAACGAAGTCGCCGCCGTCAACGTGTGGAGTGAATTGGGTCTTGTGCTTGCCGCGGATGAGGGCAGCCGCTTCGCTAGCCAGACGGCCCAGCGTTTTGCCTTCAGCGTCGATGATATGCCAGTTGCGCTCAACTTCGCTCGGCTTAGCCATGTAGGTAGTACGCATGAATAAGTTCCTCCTTCTAATCTTTGCAATAAAGTTCGGTTTCGGTGTCAAAAAGTTCCATGCCGCCGGGCTAAGATCCGGGGCTGCCGGAACAGTGTATGTTTGCGATCATGGATAGTAAGAGTTAAAACGGATAATTCCGTACCGTTTTCTTGATTGGGGGCCGTGGGAAGCCTTCAAGAAAACACAACTTTTATTCTACATGATCATTGGTTAAACTGCAATACATTTTCAAGCAATTCTCCAAAGAACTTTCGGCTACTCCGGCAGCAGATCGCCGTAGTCGACGTTCCAAAGAGCAAGGCCTTTCCCCACCGCGGTCGGTCCTGCCGCCGCGCGGTCGCAGGCTTGCAAAATGACCTTCATCTCCTCGGGCTTGCGCTTGCCTTCTCCCACTTGAATAAGCGTGCCCGTGATGATGCGGACCATATGCTGCAGAAACCCGGTACCGGTCAGGAAAATATGGATGAAGCCCTGATCGACCGTTCCCGGCCGGCAGGTGCTGGCATCCACCTCGATGCGCGCTTCGAGCAGCGTCCGTACATGATCCGCTTTCTGGGATTGCGTGGAGGCAAACGACGTGAAGTCGTGCGTGCCTACCAGCTGCTGCAGCGCTTCTCCCATCGCCCCGATATCGAGCCGGGGCGCCGGATGATGAAACTGCATATGCCGCTGGAAAACGTCCGGATGACGGTTGGCGTTAATCGTATAGCGATACGTTTTGCGCTTGGCCGCATGGCGGGAATTGAATTCAAGCGGTACTTCCCAGGAGCGAGTCACGACGATGTCCTGAGGCAGCCGGGCATTAAGCGCGAGCGGCCAGCGTTCCGCGGGGATCTTCGAAGCAACATGGAAGTTGAATACCTGGGCATAGGCGTGCACGCCGGCGTCCGTACGGCCCGAAGCGATGATCTTGGGCTTATGCCCCGTCAGGGACAAGATGGACGCTTCCAGCTCGTCCTGGACGGTGCTGCCGATCGGCTGCGTTTGAAAACCGTTATAGTTTGTGCCGTCGTAAGCGACGGTCATGCACAGATTGCGCAAAGGTTCCACCTCCATGTGTTCGTCGTGCATCGCAGTTCAAAAAAAAAGAAACGGCTCTGCCGCCTTGGACAGGCGGCATACGTTTCTCGGAATCCCGCAGGCAGGGTTACCCCTGCCTTAAACGGTCTAACCGGCTACTAGGCGCGGTCAACCAGTTCCAGGTAAACCATAGGCGCTGCGTCTCCGCGGCGTGGTCCCAGTTTGAGGATACGCGTGTATCCGCCCGGACGGTCCGCATAGCGCGGTGCCAGATCTGCGAACAGTTTTTGGATTGCATCCTGCTCACCGTCAATCGTCTCGCGACGAACGTATGCAGCCACTTGACGGCGTGCATGCAGGTCTCCGCGTTTGGAAAGGGTGATCAGTTTCTCGGCAACGGAACGAGCTTCTTTGGCTTTCGCTTCAGTCGTCTCGATACGCTCATACAGGAACAGGTCGGTTACCAGGTCGCGAAGCAGTGCTTTACGAGCGCTGGAGTTACGTCCCAACTTTTGGTATGCCATTGTTTTCCCTCCTTCTACATCATACTTTTCGTTCTTAGTCTTCTTGACGAAGACCGAGGCCCAGCTCTTCGAGCTTCTCTTGAACTTCTTCCAAAGACTTGCGGCCCAGGTTGCGGACTTTCATCATGTCTTCTTCCGATTTCGTAGTCAGCTCTTGTACCGTATTGATGCCGGCACGTTTCAGACAGTTATAAGAACGAACGGAAAGATCGAGTTCTTCGATCGTCATTTCCAGCACTTTCTCTTTCTTGTCTTCTTCTTTTTCGACCATGATCTCCGCGTCGCGGGCTTCGTCGGTCAGACCCACGAAGAGCAGCACGTGCTCGGTCAAAATTTTGGCGCCAAGGCTTACTGCTTCTTCCGGACGAATGCTGCCATCGGTCCAGACTTCAAGAGTGAGCTTGTCGTAGTTCGTGACTTGTCCGACCCGCGTGTTTTCGACCGCGTAGTTTACGCGGGAAATCGGGGTGTAGATCGAATCGATCGGAATGACGCCGATCGGCTGATCGTCACGTTTGTTTTTGACGGACTGTACGTAACCGCGGCCGCGGCCTGCGAAGATGCGTACATGCAGTCTAGATCCCGGTGCCAGAGTGGCGATGTGCAGATCCGGGTTAAGGATCTCCACGTCGCTATCTGCGCGGATGTCTCCAGCCGTTATCAGGCCTTCGCCTTCCGCGTCGATTTCCAGTACCTTTTCTTCATCGGAATGAATCTTCAGCGACAAGGCTTTGAGATTCAGGATGATTTCCGTTACGTCTTCCGTAACGCCGGGGATCGTCGAAAACTCGTGCAGAACGCCGTCAATCTGGACCGAAGTGACCGCTGCGCCGGGAAGCGACGACAGCAGGATGCGACGAAGCGAGTTTCCAAGCGTCGTACCGTATCCACGTTCCAGAGGCTCAACGACAAACTTACCGTACGTGCCTCCGTCGTTGATCTCGACGGTCTCGATTTTCGGCTTTTCGATTTCTATCACTACAATACCCCTCCTTCAAAACGTCGCTTCCGTGAAACCAAGCATACTGAATGCACAATGCTTATGAATACTATACGCGGCGACGCTTAGGAGGACGGCATCCGTTGTGAGGAACCGGTGTTACGTCCTTGATCAGGTTGATTTCCAGACCTGTTGCTTGCAGGGAGCGGATAGCCGCTTCACGGCCTGCGCCAGGACCTTTAACCATAACTTCAACGGTTTTCAGACCGTGCTCCATGGCAGCTTTAGCAGCTGTTTCGGCAGCAAGCTGAGCAGCGAATGGAGTCGATTTACGGGAACCTCTGAAACCGAGACCGCCGGAGCTTGCCCAGGAGATCGCGTTTCCGTGCGGATCCGTAATCGTGACGATCGTATTGTTAAACGTGGAACGAATGTGTGCCACGCCGGATTCGATATTTTTACGGTCGCGACGTTTCGTACGTACGACTTTTTTCGGTTTAGCCATTGTCAGTTATCCCCCTTTCTTACTTCTTCTTGTTCGCTACAGTACGACGAGGACCTTTACGAGTACGAGCATTCGTCTTCGTGCGTTGTCCGCGTACCGGCAATCCACGACGATGACGGATACCGCGGTAAGAGCCGATTTCGATCAGACGTTTGATGTTCAAAGAAACTTCGCGGCGAAGGTCGCCCTCCACTTTTACGTCAGCGTCAATCGCTTCACGCAGCTTGCCTACTTCATCCTCAGTCAGATCGCGAACACGAGTCTCGGAGCTGATTCCTGTTTGGCTCAGGAGTTTTTGGGAAGTCGTTCTACCGATTCCGAAAATGTAAGTCAAGGCGATCTCAACGCGTTTGTCACGTGGTAAATCCACACCAGCAATACGAGCCATTACGCTACACCCCCTTCTAATTTATCCTTGTTTTTGTTTGTGTTTCGGATTTTCGCAGATTACCATGACATTCCCTTTGCGACGAATGACTTTGCATTTTTCGCACATTGGTTTGACCGACGGTCTAACCTTCATGATTATTACCTCCTCAAAAGCATTCGGTTTGCTCGTGCCGAAACGTGCCGGTCCAGCCGGAAGCGTTCCTTGCACCAGAACGTTGTATATCCAAAAGGCGACGTATCCTTACTTGCGGTAAGTGATACGGCCGCGAGTCAGATCGTAAGGCGATAACTGTACGACCACTTTATCTCCCGTCAGAATACGGATAAAGTGCATGCGCAGCTTACCGGAAACGTGAGCGAGAATTTGATGACCGTTCTCGAGTTCCACCTTGAACATCGCATTCGGCAGCGGTTCGATAACCACGCCTTCGATTTCAATGACATCTTCCTTGGCCATAATCATTCTCCTTTCTCCTTAACATGATGTGCGTCGGATTCCAGAAACGCGTTGACCGCATGACGCAGCTTCGCGTTCGTAACCCTGCCGCTCTCCTGCAAACTGTTTACGACTTCGCTGCTGATCGTCGCCTGGGGCTCTAGATGGAGCCGGTTCTTCTTCTTCGGGCGGTCAAACTTGCGTTTGTGTCCGTCCGCGATCCAAATACCCTGCTCTTCGTCGAGTCTGACGACCACCGCCGCCTGCCCGGCATCGCGGCCTCTGCGGATCTTCACGAGTTGACCGGGCTGCAGGGGATGTTCCTTTTTCAAGTTTATCACCTACGCGCTCAATTTTGTGAAAATTTCCAATCCGCTCGGGGTAACCGCCACCGTATGCTCGAAATGAGCGCACAGCGAGCCGTCTGCCGTTACGACGGTCCATTGATCCTCCAGCGTCCGAACTTGTCTTCCGCCGAGGTTGACCATCGGTTCGATAGCGAGCACCATGCCGGGCTTCAGCTGAGGACCGCGTCCTTCGATGCCGTAGTTCGGTATGTTCGGTTCTTCGTGCAGGTCCCGGCCGATGCCGTGCCCCACGAATTCCCGAACGACCGACATTCCGGATGCTTCGATGTATCGCTGAATCGCATGCGAAATGGTAAACAGACGCACATCCGGCTTAATAAGTGCCAGTCCTGCGTACAGGGAGCCTTCCGTAACGTCCAGCAGCCGCTGGGCTTGATCGGAAATTCGCCCTACCGGGTAGGTCCAGGCGGAATCGCCGTGATAACCGCGGTACTGCGCGCCGATATCGAAAGTGACGATATCGCCTTCCCGAAGCTTGCGCTCGCTGGGGAATCCGTGAACCAGCTGGTCGTTGACCGACGCACATATGCTGGCCGGAAAACCATTATAGCCTTTGAAAGACGGCACCGCATCCTGGCTGCGGATGGTTGCGTCGGCCAGCGCATCAAGTTCGGCCGTCGTAACGCCCGGCTTGATCGCTTTCTCCAACACACGGTGAGTCTCAGCCACAATCCGTCCCGCTTCTCTCATAAAGCCGAGCTCCGTTTCGGACTTGCAAATGATCATTACAGTTAACCTCGCAGTACGGATAGGATACCTTCCGATACCGTACCGATCTCCTGGTCTCCGTCGATCTGCCGCAGCAAGCCTTTGTTTGCATAGTAATCGATCAGAGGCGCCGTTTTGCTTGCATATTCCTCAAGCCGCGTGCGTACGCTCTCTTCATTGTCATCCGGACGCTGGTAAAGTTCGCCACCGTCTTTGTCACACACGCCTTCCTGCTTCGGCGGGTTGAAGATTACATGATAGGTCGTTCCGCAAGTTCTGCAGATCCGACGACCCGTAATCCGGACAAGAAGCTTCTCCGGATCGACATTCAGATTGATAACATGATCAAGCTTACGGCCAGACTCGAGCAAAAGTGTATCCAAAGCTTCGGCCTGCAGCAGAGTTCTCGGAAATCCGTCGAGCAAGAAACCTTTTTCGCAATCCGGCTGACTCAGCCGTTCGCGGACGATACCGTTCGTTACGTCATCCGGTACGAGCAGCCCTTGATCGATGTATTCTTTGGCTTTGACCCCGATCGGGGTTCCCTCTTTGATCGCCAGGCGAAAAGCATCGCCCGTCGAAATGTGAGGAAGACCGAATGCATCGACAATGACCTGTGCCTGTGTTCCTTTACCTGCCCCGGGAGGCCCCATGAATAGAATGTTCACGTCATGTCCACTCCTTACGTCTAACCCATGCCTAACCGCACAAAAGGCGCCGGGCGAGCGCATGGAGTCGGACCCGTCCGGAACCTGAGCTATTTATTGATAAAACCTTTATAGTGCCGCTTAATCAGCTGACTTTCAATCGTCTTCATCGTATCCAGCGCAACCCCGACGACGATCAGCAGCGAAGTGCCGCCGATTTGAACCGATTGGGGAAGACCGGAGAGCGAACCGAACGCGATCGGCAGCAGGGAAATGACTGTCAAGAATACCGCACCGGTCACGGTGAGACGCGACATCACGCGAGTGATGTACTTCTCGGTCGCTTTACCCGGACGAACTCCTGGGATGTAACCTCCGTTTTTCTTCATGTTCTCCGCCATCTGCTGCGGATTGATCTGCACGAAGGTGTAGAAGAACGTGAAACCGATGATCATGAGCGCGTAAAGCGCCATGCCGAGCGGTTGACTGTAGTTCAGGTTGTTTTGCACCCAAGCTGCCCAGGCATAGCCCGACCAGAAGTTTGCGAGAATAACCGGGAACTGCAGCAGAGAAACGGCGAAGATGACCGGAATGACACCCGCAGCGTTGACTTTCAACGGAATGTGAGTGTTTTGACCGCCGTACATTTTATTGCCGACTACCCGCTTCGCATATTGGACCGGAACTTTCCGGATCCCCTGCTGAATAAAGATAACACCGACAATAATCAGGATCAAGACCAGAACGATAATCACGGTTTTCATCGCGTTCAAGAACGTTTGACCGTCCACGATGAAATCGGATTGAGCCGTCGTCGAGATATACCCCGGAATGTTTGCGACGATCCCGGCAAAGATGAGAATCGAGATCCCGTTGCCGATGCCCTTTTCCGTGATCTGCTCGCCCATCCACATCAAGAGGGATGTACCGGCAGTCAGGACGATCGCAATCAGGATATAATCGACGGTCGTAGCGTTCGGAATCATCTCCGCATTATAAATGCGGTTGAATCCGATCGCCGTGGCGAACGCCTGAACCAAACCCAGAACTATGGTGCCGTATCGAGTGATCTGCGCCAGCTTTTTCTTACCGTGTTCACCTTGTTTGGACCACTCGGTGAATTTCGGAATGACATCCATCGACAGCAGCTGCACGATGATCGATGCCGTAACGTACGGATAGATACTGAGGGCGAAGATCGAGAACTGCATGAGCGCCCCTCCGGAGAAGGTGTTCAGCAGTCCCATCAACTGGCTGCCGGCTTCGTTAGCCGACTGAAGCACGTCCGTGTTGACTCCCGGAACGGGAATGAACGTACCGATACGGTAGATCACCAGAACCATCAGCGTAAACAGAATTCGTTTACGGAGGTCGTCGACCCGCCATATATTCTTCAGGGTGTTGAACATTAGATCACCTCGGTTTTACCGCCGGCAGCCTCGATTTTCTCCACCGCAGATTGAGAGAACTTGTTTGCTTTGACAGTCAATTTCACCGTCACATCGCCATTGCCAAGGATCTTGATACCGCTCTTGGCATCTTTGACGATACCTTGTTCCTTAAGCAGCTCAGGAGTGATTTCGGTGTTTTCTGCAAAGTTGTTCAGTTCTTCGATGTTGACGATGGCGTATTCTTTGCGGGTCGGGTTAACGAATCCGCGTTTTGGCAGACGACGGTACAATGGGTTCTGACCGCCTTCGAAACCTGGACGAACACCGCCGCCGGAGCGGGAGTTTTGGCCTTTGTGACCGCGTCCGGCTGTTTTACCCGTACCGCTACTCGTACCGCGACCGATGCGTTTCCGCTCTTTTTTGGAACCTGGAGCAGGAGAAAGCTCATGTAACTTCATCGTTCGTTGCACCTCCTTGATTCATTCTATTAATTCGCTCCTTGCGGAGCGATGGATTTAAGCTTCGATTTCTTTTACGGAAACCAAGTGCTTGACTTGGTTGACCATACCGCGAATCGCAGCGTTGTCGTTTTGAACGACGACTTGATTCGTTTTACGCAGTCCGAGCGTGTTGACGGTCGTGCGTTGGTTTTTCGGACGTCCGATCAGGCTGCGTACGAGGGTAATTTCCAATTTAGCCATTGTTGTTCCCTCCTTAGCCTCTCAGTTCTTCGACGGATTTGCCGCGAAGCTTTGCCACATCTTCGGCACGCTTCAAACGGGACAATCCTTCCAAAGTCGCGTTGACCATGTTCATGGAGTTCGAAGAACCCAGGGATTTTGTCAAGATGTCGCCTACGCCTGCCAGTTCCAGTACTGCACGTACAGGACCGCCGGCGATGACTCCGGTACCTTCGGATGCCGGTTTCAGCAGTACGCTGCCCGCTCCGAATTTACCCGTTACCAGGTGAGTGATTGTTGTTCCGACGAGAGGAACGTGGATCAGGTTTTTCTTGGCATCTTCGATACCTTTACGGATCGCATCCGGAACTTCTCCGGCTTTGCCGATTCCTGCTCCAACGTTGCCTTGGCCGTCGCCCACGACAACCAGTGCGCTAAAGCTAAAGCGGCGTCCGCCCTTTACAACTTTAGCTACGCGGTTGATGTGTACAACGCGCTCCGTCAGTTCTCCTACAGTGCTCATATCTACACGCAAGTCGTTAACCTCCTTTTTTCGTTTTAGAATTCCAGTCCGGCTTCGCGGGCTGCGTCGGCCAGTGCTTGAATCCGTCCATGGTAGAGGTATCCTCCGCGGTCGAAGACGACAACGGCATGACCTTTTTCCTTAGCGCGGTTTGCAACCAGTGTGCCAACTTTGGCAGCAGCTTCAACGTTGCCGCCGTTTGTGATTTCGCTTTTCAGCTCTTTGTCCATAGTCGATGCGGAAACGATGGTTACACCGTTTACGTCGTCGATCAGTTGGGCATAGATGTGCTTTTCCGAACGGTATACGTTCAGACGAGGGCGCTCAACCGTACCTTGAATTTTCTTGCGTACACGCAAGTGTCTTTTCAAGCGAGCTTTATTTTTATCACCTTTGGTAATCATGAGTACTTTCACTCCTTCCCAATCTGCCTATTAAGCAGCTTTACATGAGCAAGCTATGGTTGTGGATAAAGTTAAAGGCAGCGGTTTATTTCTTCTTACCGGCTTTACCTTCTTTACGGATGATGCGTTCGCCTTCGTACTTGATGCCTTTGCCTTTATACGGCTCAGGTTCGCGTACTTTACGGATTTGAGCAGCATAAGCGCCTACGCGCTCTTTGTCAATTCCGCGAACGATGATTTTCGTGTTCGAAGGAACTTCGAACTCGATTCCCGATTCCGGCGTGATTTCGACCGGGTGGGAGTAGCCTACGTTCAAGACGATTTTTTCTCCGGACTTGCTGGCACGGTATCCGACCCCGACCAGTTCAAGCGACTTGGAGAAACCTTCCGTTACACCACTTACCATGTTGCTGACAACGCTGCGGGTCGTTCCGTGAAGGGAACGATGCTCTTTGTTGTCGGAAGGACGTTCTACCGTAATTGTGTTAGCTTCCACCGTTACTTTCATATCTCTATGAAGTTCACGAGTGAGAGTACCTTTAGGGCCTTTGACCGTAATCGCCGTGTTATTCAGCGTTACTTCAACACCGCCCGGTACTTCGATTGGTTTGCGACCAATACGCGACATATTTGTTGCACCTCCTTGTGTTCTGACGTGATTACCAAACGTAGCAGATTACTTCGCCGCCAGCTTTCGCTTGACGAGCTTCTTTGTCGGTCATAACTCCCTTGGACGTGGAGATAATCGCGATACCCAGGCCGCCCAGTACGCGAGGAACTTCGTTGCTCTTCGTGTACACGCGCAGACCAGGCTTACTGATTCTTTTCAGACCAGTAATAACGCGTTCGTTGTTTTGACCGTATTTCAGGAAAATACGAATCATGCCTTGTTTGTTATCCTGTACGAATTCCGCGTCGCGGATAAAACCTTCGCGTTTCAGGATCTCGGCAATTTGCTTTTTCATCGCGGAAGCCGGCATTTCGACTTTCTCGTGACGCACCACGTTCGCGTTGCGAATGCGTGTAAGCATATCTGCAATCGGATCGGACATAGTCATAATGTGTGAACCTCCTTCCTTGTTATGCGGTAATTACCAGCTTGCTTTTTTAACGCCAGGGATCTGGCCTTTATGAGCCAATTCGCGGAAGCAAATACGGCAGATCTTGAACTTTTGTAACACCGAGTGTGGACGACCGCAACGTTCGCAGCGCGTGTAAGCACGCACTTTGAATTTTGGTGTACGTTGCTGTTTAACTTTCATCGAAGTTTTTGCCACTTTAGCCTGACACCTCCTGGATAGTTTCGGAAGAACAGGGTCATGGATCATGGCCCTAGATACTGGCCGATATTATTTTGCGAAAGGCATTCCGAGACCTGCGAGCAGCTCGCGGCCTTCTTCGTCCGTTTTCGCCGTAGTTACGATGACGATATCCATACCGCGGACTTTGTCCACTTGATCGTATTGGATTTCTGGGAAGATAAGCTGTTCTTTCAGACCCAGTGTGTAGTTGCCGCGGCCGTCGAAGGCTTTGTTGGATACACCCTGGAAGTCACGTACGCGCGGAAGCGCAACGTTGAACAGTTTGTCGAGGAACTGGTACATACGCTCGCCGCGCAGTGTAACCTTCGTTCCGATCGGCATGTCTTCACGCAGTTTGAAACCTGCGATCGACTTTTTAGCACGAGTGATAACAGGTTTTTGACCTGCGATCTGCTCAAGTTCGGCTACGGCAGTGTCCAGAACCTTGGAGTTGGATACGGCTTCGCCGACACCCATGTTGATGACAACTTTCTCCAGCTTAGGAACTTGCATTACCGATGTATAGTTGAACTTCTGCATCAAAGCAGGAGTGCTTTCGTTCAAATAACGTTCTTTCAGTCTTGTTACCATGAAAGATGAACCTCCTTTCCAAAAAAATGATATTATTCGATAACTTCTCCGGACCGTTTCGCAACGCGCACTTTTTTGCCGTTATCCAACGTCTTGTAACCTACGCGGGTTACTTTGCCGCCGTCTTTCGGGTCAACGTGCATCACGTTCGACACGTGGATCGAAGCTTCTTGCTCCACGATTCCGCCTTGCGGGTTGTTTTGGCTTGGCTTCTGGTGTTTTTTCACCATGTTCACGCCTTCGACCAGCACGCGGTTTTCACGAGGGTAAGCGGCGATAACGCGCGCTTTTTTGCCTTTGTCTTTACCGCTGATCACGATAACGACATCGTCTTTTTTCACGTGAAGTTTGTTGTTGTGGGATTCCAGAACTTTTTTCACTCTTGCCATCAGGTACACCTCCTATGACTCACCGGCCGGCAGGCCGCTAAGAAAATCGTGCATTATATTAGATAACTTCCGGGGCCAAGGAAACGATTTTCATGAAGTCCTTGTCGCGAAGTTCACGGGCTACTGGTCCGAAGATACGCGTGCCGCGCGGGCCGCGATCGTCTTTTACCACAACTGCCGCATTCTCGTCGAATGCGATATACGATCCGTCTTTACGACGTACCGAACGCTTCGTGCGAACGACTACCGCTTTAACTACGTCGCCTTTTTTGACAACGCCTCCTGGTGTTGCTTGTTTTACCGAGCAAACGATCAGGTCTCCAATGTTAGCCGTACGACGTCCCGTACCGCCGAGGACGCGGATACACATCAGTTCCTTCGCACCGGAGTTATCGGCTACAGCCAAACGTGTAAATGGTTGAATCATTTATATTTCCTCCTTTCGGACGAGCTTATCGTTCATTAGATGATGATTGCTTTTTCAGTGACTGCAGCCAGTCTCCAGCGCTTGTCTTTCGACAACGGGCGTGTCTCAACGATTCTTACTGTATCGCCGATTTTCGCTTCATTGTTCTCATCATGCGCTTTGAACTTCTTAGTCGATTTGATGCGTTTATGATAGAGTTCGTGTTTTTTGTAAGTTTCTACAACAACAACGATCGTCTTGTCCATTTTGTCGCTTACGACTTTACCCACCAACACTTTACGCGAGTTGCGTTGTTCGGTCATGGTTAGCCTCCTTCCTGAATAACGGGCCTGATACCCGGAGGGTTAAAATGAATTACGAAGTGATCCCGAGTTCTCTTTGACGCAGAACCGTTTTGGCACGAGCGATTTCCTTGCGGACAACGCTGATGCGAGTCGGGTTATCGAGCTGACCGGTAGCGAGCTGAAAGCGCAGATTAAAGAGTTCCTCTTTGAATCCGGAGACCTTCTGTTCGATTTCGGCAGTAGTCAGGTCACGCAGTTCCTTAGCCTTCATTTGCTTCACCACCCACTTCTTCACGTTTCACAAACTTGGTTTTGACAGGCAGTTTGTGAGAAGCAAGACGCATCGCTTCACGAGCGATTTCTTCGGATACGCCAGCAAGTTCGAACATGATCTTGCCCGGTTTTACAACCGCTACCCATTTCTCAACGTTACCTTTACCGCTACCCATCCGAACCTCGAGAGGCTTTTGAGTAATCGGCTTGTCAGGGAAAATCTTGATCCAGACTTTACCGCCCCGTTTGATGTAACGGGTCATGGCGATACGAGCAGCTTCGATCTGACGGTTCGTGATCCAAGAAGGTTCAGTCGCCTGCAGGCCGAATTCGCCGAAGTTCAATTCAGTACCGCCTTTAGCACGACCGGCCAGACTGCCGCGTTGCTGTTTACGGTGTTTTACACGTTTAGGTACCAACATGATTAGTTGCCTCCTTCCTGAGCAGCTTGTTTCTTAGCTGGCGGAAGAATCTCTCCACGATAGATCCATACTTTAACGCCGATACGACCATAAGTCGTGTGCGCTTCAGCTGTACCGTAATCGATGTCGGCACGCAGGGTATGAAGTGGAACAGTTCCTTCGCTGTAGCCTTCCGAACGAGCGATTTCAGCGCCGCCGAGACGTCCGCTAACCGCAGTTTTGATTCCTTTTGCGCCCGAACGCATAGTGCGCTGCATCGACTGTTTCAAAGCACGACGGAACGATACGCGACGCTCCAGTTGTTGTGCAATGCTTTCAGCGACCAGAATAGCGTCGAGTTCTTGGTTTTTGATTTCAGCGATGTTGATGTGTACTTTTTTGCCGTTCGAAATCTTGGTGATTTCGCCACGCAGTACTTCAACTTCTGCGCCGCCACGTCCGATGACCATACCCGGTTTAGCAGTGTGGATCGTCACGTTTACGCGGTTAGCCGCTCTTTCGATCTCGATCTTGGAGACAGCGGATTCTTTAAGTTTAGCTTTCAGGTATTCGCGAATTCTCACGTCTTCCATCAGCAGTGTGCCGAAGTCTTTACCTGCGTACCATTTGGATTCCCAGTCACGGATGATCCCTACGCGGAGTCCGACCGGATTTACTTTTTGTCCCACAGTTGTCCCTCCTTACTTTTCGGATACAGCCAAAGTGATATGGCTGGTGCGTTTATTGATCCGGCTTGCGCGTCCCATTGCCCGAGGGCGGAAACGTTTCAGAGTCGGTCCTTGGTTGACGTAAACTTGCGAGATAACCAGTTTGCTGACGTCCAGCGAATGATTATGTTCTGCGTTTGCGATCGCCGAGTTCAGCAGCTTCTCCATGAGCGGGGATGCCGCTTTCGGAGTGTGGCGCAGAATCGCGATAGCTTCACCCACGTGTTTGCCGCGAATCAGGTCAGCGACCAGTTGCGCTTTACGTGGAGAAATGCGGGAATATTTCAAGTGCGCTTGTGCTTCCATGCTATCATAACCTCCCTTCGGACTTTAATGATGTCCGTTTTAGCGTCTTGTTTTCTTGTCGTCGTCGGTGTGGCCTTTGTAAGTACGCGTCGGCGCGAACTCACCAAGTTTGTGTCCGACCATGTCTTCCGTCACGTATACCGGCACGTGCTTGCGACCGTCATAAACGGCGAAAGTGTGTCCGATGAATTGTGGGAAGATCGTGGAGCGTCGGGACCAAGTTTTGATAACGGCCTTTTTGCTGGCTTCGTTCAGTACTTCTACCTTTTTGAGCAGGTATCCGTCAATGAAAGGGCCTTTTTTGAGACTGCGTGTCATCGATTGTAGTCCTCCCTTCAGCTGGCTTGTTCCATAATCCTAGCCGGCGAAGCAATGCGGGATAAGCGCATTACTTCGTGCGGCGACGGATGATGTATTGATCCGAAGATTTGTTTTTCTTGCGTGTTTTGTAACCAAGAGTCGGCTTGCCCCAAGGCGAGAGCGGGGACTTACGTCCGATTGGAGCGCGACCTTCACCACCACCGTGTGGGTGATCGTTCGGGTTCATGACTACGCCGCGGACTTGAGGGCGGTTGCCCAACCAACGGTTACGTCCTGCTTTACCGATCTTCACGAGCTCGTGATCCTGGTTGCCTACCGAACCGATTGTAGCGCGGCAAACTTTGAGGACGCGGCGAACTTCGCCCGAAGACAGGCGGATCGATACGTAACGCTCTTCTTTACCCAGCAGCTGAGCTTCTGTGCCGGCTGCGCGGACCATTTGGCCGCCTTTACCCGGTTTCAACTCGATGTTGTGGATAACCGTACCTACCGGAATGTTTTCCAGTGGCAGCGCGTTACCGATCTTGATGTCCGATTCAGGACCGGAGTAGATCGTATCTCCGACTTTCAGACCCTTAGGCGCGATGATGTAGCGCTTTTCGCCGTCTGCATAGTGGATCAATGCGATGTTGGAAGTCCGGTTCGGATCGTATTCGATCGTGGCAACGTGGCCTGGAATTCCGTCTTTGGTACGTTTGAAGTCGATGATACGGTATTTACGTTTGTGTCCGCCGCCATGGTGACGAACCGTAATTTTACCCTGGTTATTGCGGCCCGCTTTTTTGAAGAGCGGCGACAACAACGATTTCTCCGGCTGATTCGTGGTGATTTCTTCGAAAGTCGATACGCTCATCGCGCGTCGGGCCGGGGATGTTGGTTTGTACTTTTTGATTGGCACGTTAGTTTCCCTCCTTACTCTGCAGATTCAAAGAATTCGAGCGATTTGCTATCTGGAGTCAGCGTCACGATCGCTTTTTTCCATTCGCTCGTATAACCGGAATGACGGCCGTAGCGTTTCGGCTTAGCCGGCACGCGCAGAACATTGACTTTAGCCACTTTCACGCCGAAGATCGATTCTACTGCCTTTTTAACTTCCGTTTTGTTGGCGCTCATTTGTACTTCGAAGACGTACTTGGACTGACTCATCGCTTCGGCAGTACGTTCCGTAATGATCGGACGTTTGATAAGGTCACGAGGATCTTTCATCATGCGAATACCTCCTCTACCTTATGAACTGCGTCCTTCGTGATGATAAGCTTATCATACACGAGCACGTCGAGAACATTGATGCCATCAGCCTGGACGAATTTGACGCCCGGGATGTTACGAGCGGAAAGAGCTACGTTGTTGTCGTATTCCGGAGCCACTACGAGGGCTTTACGGTCTACGTTCAATTTGCTCAGGATTCCCGCGAATTCTTTTGTCTTCGGCGAGCTCAGGTTCAGTGTATCCAGAACGATGATCTCGTTTGCGATAACTTTCGAAGACAGTGCCGATTTGATCGCCAGACGACGAACTTTTTTAGGCAGTTTGAAGGAATAGCTGCGCGGAGTTGGTCCGAAGACGATACCGCCGCCTCTCCATTGTGGCGAACGAATGGAGCCTTGACGAGCGCGTCCCGTACCTTTTTGTTTCCAAGGTTTACGACCGCCGCCACGAACTTCCGAGCGTCCTTTTACTTTGTGCGTACCCGAGCGAAGCGATGCTTGTTGCATCACGACTGCCTGGTGAAGCACGTGTCCGTTAGGATTGATACCGAATACCGAGTCGCTCAGTTCGATTTCTCCAACCTGGCTGCCTTCGATATTGAAAACTGCTACTTTAGGCATTTCATGTTCCTCCTTTCTTCTAAAGGTTTATTATTTCTTGATCGATCCGCGAACCCGTACGAAGCCGTTTTTAGGACCCGGAATGGAGCCTTTAACCAGCAGTACATTGCGTTCCGTATCGACTCTTACGATTTCGAGGTTTTGAACAGTGATCGAGTCGTGGCCCATGTGTCCTGGCAGGCGTTTACCTTTCGGTACACGGTTAGCCTGGATGGAACCCATCGAACCCGGTCTGCGGTGGTAACGCGAGCCGTGCGCCATTGGTCCGCGGCTTTGTCCCCAACGTTTGATAACGCCGGCAAAACCTTTACCTTTGGATACGCCGCTTACGTCAACGAATTCGCCTTCTGCGAATACGTCCGCTTTAAGCACTTGTCCAACCTCGTAAGTTCCGAGGTCAACACCGCGAAGTTCGCGAATGTAGCGCTTAGGTGCAGTGTCAGCCTTTTTGGCGTGACCTGCCTCGGGTTTATTGGAACGGCTAGACTTTTTGTCCATAAAACCGATTTGTACCGCTTCGTAACCGTCATTTTCCAGGTCTTTCTTCTGCAGAACCACGCAAGGGCCTGCTTCGATAACCGTTACCGGAACGACGTTACCTTCAGCGGTGAACACTTGGGTCATGCCCAGTTTTTTCCCTAAGATACCTTTCATGTTGACACCTCTTTTCATTTATGTCCTTATTCAGGAGTCTTACAGTTTGATTTCGATATCTACACCGGACGGCAAGTCCAGGCGCATCAGCGCGTCCACGGTCTGTGGAGTTGGGTTCACAATATCGATCAAGCGTTTGTGTGTACGCTGCTCGAATTGCTCGCGCGAGTCCTTGTACTTGTGTACCGCACGGAGAACGGTGATGATTTGTTTTTCAGTTGGCAGTGGAATCGGCCCGGAAACACCTGCACCGGAACGTTTTGCCGTTTCAACGATCTTCTCAGCGGATTGATCAAGAATCCGATGGTCGTATGCTTTCAAGCGAATACGAATTTTTTGCTTAGCCATTAATAGTCCCTCCTTCTATCGCCCAATTTGGTATCGGACATACTCCGCGAAAATTTTCCGCTCACATCACTATGGCAAAGGAGCCGGGTGTGTCGGTAACCTCTCGCATCATCGCAACGTCGCAGAACAACATTCATTATTATATAGAATAAGTCGCAACAATGCAATACTTTTTCGAAATTACACAAAAAGAAAGCGAGGCCCCATCCCGACACCGGGATAATGGCCCCGCCTTCGCGCTTTCCTTTACAATACATCGTTACTCGTTCCAGTACACTGTTGCTCTATAAACGGTTAAGAACCGTCTTATTTTTGGATCGATGCTACGGCACCGGCGCCCACTGTACGTCCGCCTTCACGAATGGAGAACTTAGTTCCTTCTTCGATAGCGATTGGAGCGATCAGCGAAACGGTAACCGTGATGTTGTCGCCCGGCATTACCATTTCCGTGCCTTCTGGCAGGTTGATGATGCCCGTTACGTCAGTTGTACGGAAGTAGAACTGAGGACGGTATCCAGTGAAGAAAGGCTTGTGACGGCCACCTTCTTCTTTGGTCAGAACGTAGATTTGAGCTGTGAATTCCGTGTGCGGCTTAACCGAACCCGGCTTCGACAGTACTTGTCCACGCTCGATTTGCTGACGGTCAACACCGCGCAGCAGGGCGCCGATGTTGTCGCCGGCTTGAGCGGAATCCATCAGTTTACGGAACATTTCTACGCCCGTAACAACCGATTTTTTGGATTCTTCAGCAATACCAACGATTTCGATTTCGTCGCCGATCTTAACTGTACCGCGTTCGATACGGCCTGTTGCTACCGTACCACGGCCAGTGATCGAGAACACGTCCTCGACTGGCATCAGGAAAGGCTTCTCAGTGTCGCGCTCTGGAGTCGGGATGTACTCGTCGATGATGTTGAACATTTCAACGATCTTCTGAGCCCATTCGCCATCAGGGTTTTGCAGCGCTTCACGAGCGGAACCTTGGATGATTGGAGTGTCGTCGCCTGGGAAGTCATATTCGCTCAGCAGGTCACGTACTTCCATTTCAACCAGTTCCAACAGCTCTTCGTCTTCAACCATGTCGCATTTGTTGAGGAATACGACGATGTAAGGAACGCCTACTTGACGGGAGAGAAGGATGTGTTCGCGAGTTTGCGGCATAGGGCCGTCAGCTGCGGATACAACCAGGATCGCTCCGTCCATTTGGGCAGCGCCGGTGATCATGTTTTTAACATAGTCGGCGTGTCCTGGGCAGTCTACGTGTGCGTAGTGACGAGCAGGAGTCTCATATTCTACGTGAGCTGTCGAGATCGTGATACCACGTTCTCTTTCTTCCGGAGCCTTGTCGATTTGGTCGAAGGCTACAGCGGCACCACCATAGGTTTTGGAGAGTACAGTCGTGATTGCGGCAGTCAGAGTCGTTTTACCATGGTCGACGTGACCAATAGTACCGATATTGACGTGCGGCTTGTTACGTTCAAATTTAGCTTTTGCCATTTGAAACAGTTCCTCCTTAATGTAGAAAGATTATTTGGGTTAAGCTCAATCCGGAAAACGGAAGCCCGAAAGCATCCGTCGACCGGCGGTGAAAACGAGGATTACTCCCCTGCTTTGTTCTTAGATACGATTTCTTCGGCGATTGTCTTAGGCACTTCTTCATAGTGAGAAAGTTCCATCGAGAATACACCGCGTCCTTGCGTACCGGAGCGCAGAGTCGTCGAGTAACCGAACATTTCGGAGAGAGGTACCTTCGCACGGATGATTTGAGCGCCACTGCGGGAATCCATACCTTCGATACGGCCGCGGCGGGAACTCAGCATACCCATAACGTCGCCCATATACTCCTCGGGAACCGTTACTTCGACTTTCATGATTGGCTCAAGCAGGACAGGCTTACACTTTTCCTTCGCTGCTTTGAGTGCCATCGAACCGGCGATTTTGAACGCCATTTCGTTGGAATCGACATCGTGATAAGAGCCGTCGACGATTGTCGCTTTAACGTCTACCAGCGGGAAGCCCGCGATAACGCCGCTCTTCATCTGTTCTTCGATACCCGCAAGTGCAGGCTGTACGTATTCGCGAGGAACCGAACCGCCGACTACTTTGCTTTCGAATTGGCTGCCTGTACCCGGCTCCAGCGGTTCGAATTCAACCCATACGTGACCGTATTGACCACGGCCGCCGGATTGACGAACGAACTTGCCTTCTACGCGGGCTGCTTCACGGAAAGTTTCACGGTAAGCAACCTGTGGTTTACCCACGTTGGTCTCTACCTTAAACTCCCGACGCATCCGGTCGATGATGATATCCAGGTGGAGTTCGCCCATACCTGCCAGAATCGTCTGGCCGGTTTCTTCGTCCGTGTGGGCACGAAGGGTCGGATCTTCTTCTGTCAATTTACCAAGAGCGACGCCCAATTTATCTTGGTCGGCTTTGGTTTTCGGTTCCACGGCGATCTCGATAACGGGATCCGGGAAGTTCATCGACTCGAGAATGACCGGGTTCTTCTCATCACACAGTGTATCACCTGTACCCGTATCTTTCAAACCAACGGCTGCCGCGATATCACCGGAGAATACTACGCTGATTTCTTGACGGCTGTTGGCGTGCATTTGCAGGATACGACCGATCCGCTCACGTTTGCCTTTCGATGCATTCAGTACATACGAACCGGATTGAAGCGTACCGGAGTATACACGGAAGAACGTAAGTTTACCCACGTAAGGGTCCGTCATGATCTTGAAAGCGAGTGCGGAGAACGGCTCTTCATCCGAAGAATGACGAATCGCTTCTGTACCGTCTTCAAGCGTACCTTGGATCGCAGGTACATCGATTGGAGCTGGAAGATAATCGACAACAGCGTCCAGCATAAGCTGAATGCCTTTGTTTTTGTAAGAAGATCCGCAGATAACCGGGAAAATCTTAACATCGACAACGCCTTTACGCAGAGCGGCTTTGATCTCGTCAACCGAGATTTCTTCGCCTTCCAGGTATTTCATTGTCAAATCTTCGTCCAGTTCCGAGACTTTCTCGATCAGGAGAGCACGAAGTTCTTCGACTTGGCCCAGATATTCTTCCGGGATGTCGACAACTTCGATGTTCTGACCGAGATCGTCTTTATACATGTGAGCTTTTTGCTCAACGAGGTCAATGATGCCGGTGAAGTCGTTTTCCGCGCCGATTGGCAGCTGGATCGCTACCGCATTGGCTTGGAGACGCTCGCCCATATCTTTGACAACGTTCAGGAAGTCAGCGCCGATAATGTCCATCTTGTTGACATAAGCGATCCGAGGAACGCCATACCGGTCAGCTTGTCTCCATACGGTTTCCGACTGAGGCTCGACACCTTCTTTGGCGCTGAATACGCCTACTGCCCCGTCCAATACACGAAGGGAACGTTCAACTTCAACCGTGAAGTCAACGTGTCCCGGGGTATCAATGATATTGACGCGGTAACCGTGCCATTGAGCGGTCGTAGCGGCGGAAGTAATCGTGATTCCGCGCTCCTGCTCCTGCTCCATCCAGTCCATCGTCGCGGCGCCATCGTGTACTTCACCGATTTTGTGCGTGATGCCCGTGTAGAACAGAATCCGTTCCGTAGTCGTCGTTTTACCGGCGTCAATATGCGCCATGATCCCGATATTACGTGTATTTTTCAAGGAGAACTCTCTTGCCATGAATGGGATTCTCCCTTCAAAATTCTGTTTTGGGTGCTAAGCCGAAATCCTACCAGCGGTAGTGAGCAAACGCTTTGTTCGCTTCAGCCATTTTGTGCGTGTCTTCGCGTTTCTTCACGGATGCGCCTGTGTTGTTCGATGCATCGATGATTTCAGCCGCCAAACGCTCTTCCATCGTCTTCTCGCCGCGGTTGCGGGAGTAGTTGACGAGCCAACGGAGACCGAGAGCCGTCCGTCTTTCTGGCTTGACTTCGATCGGCACTTGGTAGTTTGCACCGCCTACACGGCGTGCTTTAACTTCGAGAACAGGCATGATGTTCTTGATTGCAGCTTCAAAGACTTCCATCGGGTCGTTGCCCGTACGTTCTTGAATCAATTTGAACGAGTTATAAAGGATGTTTTGAGCTACACCGCGTTTACCGTCGACCATAATGCGGTTGATCAGACGAGTAACCAGTTTGCTGCTGTACAGCGGATCCGGCAGTACGTCTCTTTTTGTAACGGGACCTTTGCGTGGCATGGATATCCCCCTTTCTCCGATAGTTGAACGCCCTTAGGCGCTCAAATTAGTTTTTCTTTTCTTTTGGACGCTTAGCGCCGTATTTCGAACGGGCTTGCATACGTCCGTTTACGCCTGCAGTATCAAGAGCACCGCGAACGATATGGTAACGCACACCCGCCAAGTCTTTTACGCGACCTCCGCGAACCAGCACGACGCTGTGTTCTTGCAGGTTGTGTCCAATACCCGGAATGTAAGCAGTCACCTCGATACGGTTCGTCAGACGAACACGGGCATACTTACGAAGCGCGGAGTTTGGTTTACGTGGAGTCATTGTACCTACACGAGTGCAGACACCGCGTTTTTGCGGGGCGCTCAGGTTCGTTTCTTCACGTTTGAGTGCGTTGAAACCCTTTTGCAGAGCTGGGGATTTCGACTTCACGACTTTCGCTTGACGTCCTTTACGGACGAGTTGGTTAATTGTTGGCATTTTCATTGCCACCCCCTTCCCATATTGGTAAACATCCTTGTTATGAACCGTCCCCTCAAGTCCACAGACCCAGGTGGTTCATAAAAGAACAAATGAAAGTTTTTGTCTCAGACGCTTGACGCTTCTGAAACAAAAACATCCTCACACAGTTATAACGTTCTCACTTCAGAATCGCAACCATCGCCGCTCCGACTTCGATTCCGCAGGCTTTTCCGAGCTCTCGCATCGTCTCCACCTCGGTGATCTTCACATCGGACTTGCCGCACAGCGATGTGATCTTCGCGATCATCCGCTGGTCTGCGTCCATGGCTACATAAACTTCGGAAGCTTGCCCAAGTTCGACTGCTCGCACAGTCTGCTTGGTACCGATTTTGACATGAGCATCCTGAAGTCCTTTATCATTAGACATTCGGCATATCCTCCAAAAGACAGGATGAGTAGTACCTGCTCACGCACCTTTGCTATATTAGCACCTGGGAGCGCGTTGTGTCAAGCAAAGAATACGGAGTTTCAGGAAAAATTGCTCTTTCCCTCCACTCCGATTCCGGACCCTGCACGATCTTATTCGGTCGTAACGGGCTCCAGCTTCGCTTCTCCGCTTGCTGCGCCTTCCGGATCTTCGAAACGCACGTTACGGTAACGGCTCATGCCGGTACCGGCAGGAATCAGCTTGCCGATCAATACGTTTTCTTTGAGGCCGAGCAGCTGATCGACTTTGCCTTTGATCGCGGCGTCGGTAAGCACTCTCGTCGTTTCCTGGAACGATGCGGCCGACAGGAAGGAATCGGTCTCCAGGGACGCTTTGGTGATACCGAGCAGGATCGGTTTGGCTACAGCCGGATCTTTGCCGTTCAGCATTGCTTCTTTGTTTGCCTTTTCGTACTCGTGGATTTCCACGAACGATCCCGGCAGCAGCGTCGTTTCGCCTGCGTCGACGATGCGGATCTTGCGCAGCATCTGACGAATCATGACTTCGACGTGCTTGTCGTTGATTTCTACGCCCTGGTTCCGGTATACGCGCTGAACTTCCTGAAGGATATAGTTCTGCACGCCGCGGATGCCTTTGATGCGCAGCATTTCTTTCGGGTCGATCGAACCGTCCGTCAGCTCGTCTCCGGCTTCCACGGCCATGCCTTCGCGTACGCGCAGACGGGAACCGTAGGTAACCAGATACGTTTTGCTTTCGGCTTCGCCCTGAATTTCGATCTCGCGACGGTCTTTCGCTTCGCGGATCTCTTTCACGACGCCGTCGATCTCACTGATCGTGGCCTGACCTTTAGGGTTACGGGCCTCGAACAGCTCCTGGATACGCGGCAGACCCTGCGTGATGTCGTCGCCGGCAACGCCGCCGGTGTGGAACGTACGCATAGTGAGCTGGGTTCCCGGCTCGCCGATCGATTGAGCGGCGATGATGCCGACCGCTTCGCCGATTTCGACGTGTTTACCCGTAGCAAGGTTCCGTCCGTAGCACTTTTTGCAGACGCCGTGACGCGCGCGGCAGCTCAGTACGGAACGGATTTGCAGTTTCTCCACGCCCGCTTTGATGATTTCTTCCGCTTTGTCGGAAGTGATCAGTTCGTTGCGGGTCGCGATGATTTCGTTCGTTTGCGGATGGCGTACCGTCTCGAAGCAGTAACGACCTTCGATCCGGTCGTACAGGTCTTCGATGACTTCCTTGCCGTCCTGGATACGGCTTACGCTGAAGCCTTTATCCGTGCCGCAGTCGTCTTCGCGTACGATAACGTCCTGGGCCACGTCGACCAGACGACGGGTCAGGTAACCCGAGTCGGCGGTACGAAGCGCGGTATCGGCCAGACCTTTACGCGCGCCGTGCGTGGACAGGAAGTATTCGAGGACCGTAAGGCCTTCGCGGAAGTTCGACTTGATCGGGAGCTCGATGATCCGACCCGACGGGTTGGCCATCAGGCCGCGCATGCCGCCCAGCTGGGTGATCTGCGATTTGTTGCCCCGGGCTTTGGAATCGACCATGAGCATGATGGAATTGTAACGGTCCATCGATTTCATCAGAATATCACTGATTTGATCTTTGGCATGCGACCAGATCTCGATAACCCGGTCGTACCGTTCTTCGTTGGTAATCAGGCCACGGCGGTACTGGTTCGTAATGACCGCGACTTTCTTGTCCGACTCTTCCATCAGCGCTTTTTTCTCCGGCGGTACGACGACGTCGGAAACGGCTACGGTTACGCCCGAACGAGTTGAGTACGTAAAACCGAGCTGTTTGATTTCGTCGAGGATCATCGAAGTTTGAGTCGTCTGGTAGACCTCGAAGCAGCGTCCGATGATTTCGCCCAGATACTCTTTGCCGATGCCCTTCGTTTGCGGAGCGTTCATGATGCGGTCGGTAACGTTCTCCCCTTTTTCATAGATGAAGAAGTCTTCGGCCACGCCGTCGAACAGGTTCGCGCGGGTAGCGTCGTTGATATACGGGAAGCTTGCCGGGAAAATCTCGTTGAAAATAATCCGGCCGATCGTCGTAATCAGCATCGCGCCCTGCTGTTTGTCGGTGAAGCTTGTTTTATTGAGAGCTTTGACCGGAATCGCCACGCGCGCGTGGAGTTCGGCCGTGCCGCGCTGGTAAGCGGACACCGCTTCGTTGATGTTACGCAAAATCATGCCTGCGCCCATGGCCTGGTTGTTGTCCATCGTCAGGTAATACGTTCCGAGGACCATATCCTGCGAAGGGGTAACGACCGGCTTGCCGTCTTTCGGGTTCAGGATGTTACCGGACGCCAGCATAAGAATGCGGGCTTCGGCCTGCGCTTCCGCGGACAGCGGAACGTGCACGGCCATCTGATCGCCGTCGAAGTCGGCGTTGTAAGCCGTACATACGAGCGGGTGAAGGCGAATCGCTTTGCCTTCGACCAAAATCGGTTCGAATGCCTGGATACCGAGACGGTGAAGCGTAGGGGCACGGTTCAACAGAACCGGATGCTCCTTGATGACTTCTTCAAGCACGTCCCACACTTCGGCGCTTACGCGTTCGACTTTGCGCTTCGCGCTCTTGATGTTGTGGGCCAGACCTTTGTTGACAAGCTCTTTCATGACGAAAGGCTTGAACAGCTCCAGTGCCATTTCCTTCGGAAGACCGCATTGGTACATCTTCAGGTTAGGACCTACGACGATAACGGAACGGCCGGAATAGTCGACCCGTTTGCCGAGCAAGTTCTGACGGAAACGTCCTTGTTTACCTTTGAGCATATGGCTGAGGGATTTGAGCGGACGGTTACCCGGGCCCGTGACCGGACGGCCGCGACGGCCGTTGTCGATCAGGGCGTCTACCGCTTCCTGCAGCATGCGCTTTTCGTTCTGTACGATGATGTCCGGAGCGCCCAGATCAAGCAGTCTTTTCAGACGGTTGTTCCGGTTGATGACGCGGCGGTACAGATCGTTAAGGTCGGAGGTCGCGAAGCGGCCGCCGTCCAATTGGACCATCGGGCGAAGTTCCGGCGGAATGACCGGAAGCACGTCGAGGATCATCCAGTCCGGGTTGTTACCCGAGCTCTTGAACGCTTCGATGACTTCCAGACGTTTGATCGCACGGCTTCTGCGTTGTCCCTGAGTCGTACGGAGCTCCTCCTTGAGGAACTCCAGCTCTTTGTCGACATCCATGTCCTGAAGCAGTTTTTTGACCGCTTCGGCGCCCATGCCGGCATGGAATCCGTAGCCGTATTTTTCACGGTAGCTGCGGTATTCCTTTTCGGACAGGAGCTGCTTTCTTTCAAGCGGCGTTTCGCCCGGATCGGTGACGACATACGAAGCGAAGTAAATGACTTCTTCGAGCGAGCGCGGCGACATATCCAGTGCCAGGCCCATACGGCTCGGAATCCCTTTGAAGTACCAGATGTGGGAAACCGGAGCGGCGAGCTCGATATGGCCCATCCGCTCGCGGCGTACTTTCGCGCGGGTAACTTCAACGCCGCAGCGATCGCAGACGACGCCTTTATAGCGTACCCGTTTGTACTTGCCGCAATGGCACTCCCAGTCTTTGGTCGGTCCGAAGATCTTTTCGCAGAAAAGACCTTCTTTCTCCGGTTTGAGCGTACGATAGTTGATCGTTTCCGGCTTCTTCACTTCGCCGCGGGACCAAGAACGAATCTTGTCCGGCGAAGCGAGCCCGATCTTGATAAACTCGAAGTTGTTTACATCCAACAAGGAGCAACCCTCCCTATATCCGGTTCCTGATTTTTAAACATTATTGTTCTGCGGTGACTTCCGAACCTTCAAGATTGAGGCCCAGTTTGTCGCCGCCGGTCGGTTCTTCCTCGTCGTCCAGTTCTTTCATTTCGATCTCCTGCTCGTCTTCGCCAAGGATTTTGACGTCCATGCCCAAGCTCTGCAGTTCCTTGATCAAAACCTTGAACGCTTCCGGTACGCCAGGTTCCGGAACGTTCTCGCCCTTGACGATGGATTCGTACGTTTTCACGCGGCCGACCACGTCATCGGACTTGACCGTCAGAATTTCCTGCAGCGTGTATGCCGCGCCGTAGGCTTCCAGTGCCCATACTTCCATTTCCCCGAAACGCTGTCCGCCGAACTGCGCTTTACCGCCCAGAGGCTGCTGCGTAACGAGCGAGTAAGGACCCGTGGAACGGGCGTGGATTTTGTCGTCGACCATGTGCGCCAGCTTGATCATGTGCATGACGCCAACCGTAACTTCGCGTTCGAAGCGTTCGCCGGTACGGCCGTCGTACAGGATCGTCTTGCCGTTGCGCTGCATGCCGGCTTCTTCCATCGTATCGAATACGTCGTATTCGTTCGCTCCGTCGAATACCGGAGTGGCTACGTGAATGCCGAGACGCTGCGCGGCCATGCCCAGGTGGACTTCCAAAATCTGTCCGATATTCATCCGCGAAGGTACGCCCAGCGGGTTCAGTACGATCTGAACCGGCGTGCCGTCCGGCAGGAACGGCATATCTTCTTCAGGCATGATACGCGATACGACACCTTTGTTACCGTGACGTCCCGCCATCTTGTCGCCCTGGGAGATTTTACGTTTCTGCGCGATGTAGACGCGTACGAGCTGGTTAACGCCCGGAGGCAGCTCGTCCCCGTTTTCGCGGGTAAAGACTTTGACGTCCACGACAATACCGTCCGTACCGTGAGGCACTCTCAGGGAAGTGTCGCGCACTTCGCGTGCTTTTTCACCGAAGATCGCGTGCAGCAGGCGTTCTTCCGCCGTCAGCTCCGTTACGCCTTTCGGCGTTACTTTGCCCACGAGGATATCGCCGGCAGCGATTTCCGCGCCGATGCGGATAATGCCGCGATCGTCGAGGTTCTTCAGCGCTTCTTCGCCGACATTCGGGATGTCGCGCGTAATTTCTTCCGGTCCGAGCTTCGTGTCGCGCGCGTCGGATTCGTATTCCTCGATATGGATCGAAGTGTATACGTCTTCCTTGACGAGCTTCTCGCTCAGCAGGATGGCATCCTCGTAGTTGTAACCTTCCCAGGTCATGAAGGCTACGACAACGTTGCGGCCCAGAGCCAATTCGCCCATTTCGGTCGAAGGACCGTCCGCCAGGATATCGCCTTTGCGTACAACGTCACCCGCACGAACGATCGGCCGCTGGTTGATGCATGTGCCTTGGTTCGAACGCATGAATTTGTGTAATTTATAAGTGACCAAGTCGCCTTTGACTTCCTGGCTGTCCACATTCTCAACGCGGCGCAGCGTAATCTCGCTGGCGGTCGAACGTTCGATGTAGCCGTCGTGCTTGGCTACGATACATACGCCCGAATCTTTGGCCGACTTGTGTTCCATGCCGGTACCGACGAGCGGTGCCTTCGGAATCAACAGAGGAACGGCCTGACGCTGCATGTTCGATCCCATCAGTGCGCGGTTGGAGTCATCGTTCTCAAGGAACGGGATGAGCGCCGTCGCGACGGATACGACCTGTTTCGGCGAAACGTCCATGTAGTCGACGCGATCGCTCGGCATCGGCAGGATGTTGTCGGCCTGTTTGTTGTAACGGACGATAACCATATCGTCGGCGAAGGAGTCGTCTTCGGTCAGCTGGGCGTTAGCCTGGGCAACCACGTAGTTGTCTTCTTCGTCTGCGGTCAGGTAATCGATCGTTTCCGTGACTTTGTTCGTCTTCGGGTCGACGCGGCGGTAAGGCGCTTCGATGAAGCCGTACTCGTTGATCCGCGCGAACGTGGACAAGGAGTTGATCAGACCGATGTTCGGTCCTTCCGGCGTCTCGATCGGACACATCCGGCCGTAGTGGCTGGCGTGAACGTCTCGAACTTCGAAGCCCGCGCGTTCGCGGGTCAGACCGCCGGGTCCGAGAGCGGACAGACGGCGTTTGTGCGTCAGTTCGGCCAGAGGGTTCGTCTGGTCCATGAACTGGGAGAGCTGCGAACTGCCGAAGAACTCCTTGATCGACGCGATGACCGGACGTATGTTGATCAGCGCCTGAGGCGTGATCACGTTCGCGTCCTGAATCGACATCCGTTCGCGCACAACGCGTTCCATCCGGGACAAACCGATCCGGAACTGGTTCTGCAGCAGCTCGCCCACGGAACGCAGACGGCGGTTGCCGAGGTGATCGATATCGTCGGTATCGCCGATACCGTGCAGCAGGTCGATGAAGTAGCTGATCGAAGCGATGATGTCGGCCGGCGTAATGTTCTTGACGCCTTTGTCGATCAGACCGTTGGCAATGACTTTAACGACTTTGCCGTCTTCGATCGGCGAGAACACTTCGATAGACTGCATCGGAATGTCGTTGGCGTCGAGAACCCCGCCCGCGACATGATACGTCTTCACGCTGTGCTCGCTTTCCAGGTAAGGCAGGATCTCGTCAAGCAGTCGACGGTCTACCATCTGTCCGGCTTCCGCGATGATCTCGCCCGTTACGGTGTCGATCAGCGTTTCTGCCAGTTTTTGATTGAACAAGCGGTTTTTGATATGAAGCTTCTTGTTCATTTTGTAGCGGCCAACGTTTGCCAGATCGTATCTCTTCGGGTCGAAGAAACGTGCGATCAGCAGGCTTCTCGCGTTGTCCAGCGTAGGCGGTTCGCCCGGACGCAGACGCTCGTAGATCTCGATCAGGGCTTTCTCCGTCGAGTCCGTGTTGTCTTTGTCGAGGGTGTTGCGGATATACTCGTCGTTGCCGAGCAGATCCAGAATTTCGGCATCGCTGCCGAAACCGAGCGCACGGAGCAGTACCGTGACCGGAATTTTCCGGGTGCGGTCGATCCGGACGTAGATGATGTCTTTGGCATCGGTCTCGAGTTCGAGCCATGCGCCGCGGTTCGGGATGACAGTCGCGCTGTATGTTTTCTTTCCGTTTTTGTCCACTTTATTATTGAAGTAGACGCTTGGAGAGCGAACCAACTGACTGACAATAACCCGTTCCGCACCGTTTATGATAAACGTACCGGTTTCGGTCATCAGCGGGAAGTCGCCCATAAATACTTCCTGCTCTTTGACTTCGCCCGTTTCTTTGTTAATCAGGCGGACTTTCACACGAAGCGGCGCCGCGTACGTTACGTCACGCTCTTTGGCATCGTCTGTCGTGTATTTCGGTTCTCCAAGACTGTAATCGATAAATTCCAGAATGAGATTACCGGTGAAGTCCTGGATCGGCGAAATGTCATGAAACATTTCCCGCAGGCCTTCCTCAAGAAACCATTCGTAAGATTTCTGCTGAATCTCGATCAGATTCGGAACTTCGAGCACCTCATGAATTCGCGAATAACTCCGCCGAGTGCGTCGACCATATTGAACAAGATGTCCCGTCAACTATACTCACCCCTCAATGTCTACTCAACTTTAGGCACTTTTGGATGAAAAATGCCGAGTTTAAAAATTCCATTGCGACCCTTAGTTTGAATCACGTATAATGAATTCAAAAGAGCCGCGACCCATACATGCAGAAAAGCCCTTATCGAGTTTATTCGAAAAAAGAGCGTCGCATGAACGGATCAAAATAAATCGAAGCTGGAATTGAAACGTCGCTGGATATCTTTCACGATGTCTTCAGAAATGCCGGTGTACGCGCAAAGCCCTATCAAAATAGGAAGCCCCAAACAAAACCGCGCTTCTTTGCTGTTTTGCGGAGCCGCTTGAAATTTTGATATGCTAAAGCCACGTAGGGCATTCTATACTGACATTTTATAACTATAACACGGCCTTTGGGACCGGTCAAGCCCTTCTCCGCGTTTTTCGCAAAAGAATGTTCGACCTTCGCTTAACTTCCTTTGACCGCTTTGTAAATGCGATAACCTTTGTCTTTCGTTACTTCCTCCACCCGGTCGAACAGAGTGTCCAGTTTGGCTTTCGCCGACGGAGCTCCCTGCTTTTTCTGAATGACGATCCATAACGCGCCGTTCGGATTCAAACATCCGTAAGCCTGGTCGAACAACCGGTGCACGGTCTCTTTGCCGGCTCGAATCGGCGGATTGCTGATAATGACGTCGAAGCTCTGCTCCGATACCGCTTCAAGCAGATCGCTCTGCATGGCTTTGGCCTGTGCAATGCCGTTGGCCGCGGCGTTCTCGCCTGCGAGTTCAACTGCTCTTTCGTTGACGTCCAGCATCGTAATGCTTGAAGCGCCCATGATTCCTGCTGCGATCCCGATCGGACCGTACCCGCAGCCTACGTCCAACACCGAAGCTCCCGCAGGAAAATCCAGGGCATCGATCAGTACGCGGCTTCCGTAGTCCAGACCGCTTTTGGAAAAGACACCGGCATCCGTCACGAGTCGTACTTTCTTCCCGCGCAGTTCGACTTCGACCGTTTTGCGGTCATGCGCTGCGGAAGGACGATTGGAATAATAATGATCCGACACAATTTCAACCCCTTTGCCGTTGATCGGAGATCTGCCTGCCATTCCGAAATAAAGAAACGAAGCAAAGCCGGCTTGTTTCGGGATTGGCATGAAATACGAGAACAGACCCCCGAAGCAGGATAACTTCGAGGGTCTGCCCTGTGTAATGCTCGTTTGAAAAAGAAATTACTTAACTTCTACGGAAGCGCCTGCTTCAGCAAGTTTAGCTTGTACTGTTTCGGCTTCTTCTTTAGTTACTTTTTCTTTGATTGCTTTTGGAGCGTTGTCTACAACTTCTTTTGCTTCTTTCAGGCCGAGACCCGTGATTTCGCGAACCGCTTTGATAACGTTGATCTTCGAAGCGCCAGCGCTTGTCAGGATAACGTCGAATTCAGTTTGCTCAGCTTCAACAGCTGCTGCGCCGCCTGCTGCTGCTACTGGAGCTGCTGCAGTTACGCCGAATTCTTCTTCGATTGCTTTAACCAGGTCGTTCAGTTCCAGTACAGTCATGCCTTTGATGGCTTCAAGAATTTGCTCGTTACTCATGAGTGAACCTCCATTTGGGTATGTGGGATCAGCCGGTTAAGGCTGTCGATTGTAAGACGGGATGAAGCTTGTGCGATGCAAAAAGCTTATTAAGCGGATTGCTGTTCGTCTTTGTCCGCAACGGCTTTGACTGCCAGTGCGAAGTTGCGCACCGGAGCTTGAAGCACGCTGAGGAGCATGGACAGCAAACCTTCGCGGGAAGGCAGGGAAGCCAGAGCTTTGAGTTCTTCGGCTCCTACTACGCGACCTTCTACAACTCCACCTTTAAGTTCCAGAGCGTCATTCGTTTTCGCGAAGTCGTTCAGGATTTTGGCTGGAGTCACAACGTCTTCCGTTCCGAACGCGATCGCGGTAGGTCCTGTAAGGACTCCTTCGAGCTCGCTCAGTTCGGCAGCCGCAGCCGCACGGCGAACCAGCGAGTTTTTCAGAACCTGAAACTCGATGCCCGCTTCGCGAAGCTGTTTACGCAGCTCGGTAACTTGAGCAACGTTCAGACCACGATAGTCGACAACCACGGTCGATACGCTTTCGCGCAGTTTACCGGCGATTACGTCTACCGACTCTTGTTTGGATTGAATCAGTTTTGCGTTAGCCAAATCGTACACCTCCTGTTGAATTGGAGTGAAGCGCCGAACCGCCGCAGCGGACGATGCGGTCGCCTCCACTTTTGCCACATTCAAGTAAAACTTAACGTGCGGCGTATGCAATAAGAAAAGCCTCCGCAGAAGTACGAAGGCTTGACGAATCAGCAGAGCTGAAATTCTATCACACACCTCGGTAGGAAATTAAGCCCGAAAGCACCTACTGTCTACGGTAAGCATATTCAAATTTACCAGACCGTTACGGATAACGGAATGAAACAGCTTCTACAATGTATCGAAAATGTCGACCGGAGTCAACACTTTTTTTATTTGTAAGAAGTTGTGTTAACGCGAATGCTCGGTCCCATCGTTGCGGACATCGCTACGCCTCTCAGGTAAACGCCCTTGGCAGCAGCAGGTTTAGCGCGGTTGAGCGCCTCCATCAGTGCTTTCAGGTTCTCGTTCAACTGATCCTCACTGAACGACGCTTTGCCGATCGGTGCATGGATTTGGCCTGCTTTGTCCAGACGGTATTCGATTTTACCGGCTTTGATTTCTTGCACAGCCTTGGTAACGTCGAAAGTAACTGTACCTGCTTTAGGGTTAGGCATGAGGCCTTTACCACCGAGCAGACGACCCAGTTTACCGACTTCGCTCATCATGTCAGGCGTTGCTACGCAGACGTCGAACTCGAACCAACCTTGTTGGATCTTGTTGATCATGTCCTGATCGCCTACGAAGTCAGCTCCGGCAGCTTCCGCTTCCTTCGCCTTATCGCCTTTTGCAAATACCAATACGCGCTGCGTTTTGCCTGTGCCGTGTGGCAGGACAACGACGCCGCGAACGGCTTGGTCTTGTTTACGTGGGTCTACGCCCAAACGCACTGCCGCTTCGACAGTTTCGTCGAATTTAGCTGTTGCCGTCTTTTTTACGAGACTTACAGCTTCGGCTGGTTCGTAAACTGTTTCGCTGTCGAACAGCTTAGCAGCTTCTACGTATTTTTTACCGTGTTTAGCCATTGTGTATTCCTCCTTTGTGGTGTTAGCGGGTTACCCTCCCACATATGCCGCACTGCCTTGGGGCTCGGCTTTGGAACGATAGTTCAAGAACTAGTCTTGGATCGTGATGCCCATGCTGCGGGCTGTACCTTCAACCATACGCATAGCGGACTCTACGCTCGCTGCGTTAAGGTCAGGCATTTTTTGTTCGGCGATTTGACGAACGGTATCGCGGTTAACGGTAGCCACTTTCTTCTTGTTCGGTTCGCCCGAACCCTTCTCGATCTTCGCAGCGACACGCAGCAGAACTGCAGCCGGCGGAGTTTTCGTGATGAAAGTGAAAGAACGGTCTTCAAATACGGAGATCTCGACCGGAATGATCAGACCTGCCTGGTCGGCTGTGCGAGCATTGAATTCTTTACAGAATGCCATGATGTTCACACCTGCTTGACCCAGTGCTGGACCTACTGGAGGCGCCGGGTTAGCTTTACCTGCAGGAATTTGAAGTTTCACCATTTTAATGACTTTCTTTGCCATTGAGAAACACCTCCTTGCGCTTAGTTAAATCTTCTCGACTTGCGTGTAATCCAATTCAAGCGGCGTTTCCCGCCCGAACATGTTGACGTGTACCTTGAGCTTGCTCTTCTCCAGCAGAATTTCTTCCACCGTTCCGACAAAGTTCGCAAAAGGCCCCACTTTGATGCGCACGGATTCCTTCAGATCGAATTCGATCTTCGGTTTCGGCTCGGACATGCCCATGTGCTTCAGAATTTGTTCTACCTCTTCCGGAAGCAGGGCTGTCGGCTTGGAACCGGAACCCGTCGAACCTACAAACCCGGTGACGCCCGGCGTGTTGCGAACAACGTACCAAGAATCATCGGTCTGGATCATTTCCACCAAGACATAACCCGGATAGACTTTACGCATGACGGTTTTTTTCTTGCCGTCTTTGTCGACTATTTCTTCTTCCATCGGAACAAGAACCCGGAAAATCTTGTCTTCCATGCCCATCGATTCTACGCGCTTTTCCAAATTGGCTTTGACTTTGTTCTCATACCCGGAATAGGTATGAACGACGTACCATCTTTTTTCCATATCAAGCCACCTACAGGCCCTTCCTTAAATTATCGCTTCAATCGCATAGGAGAGTCCGATGTCGATTACCCAAAAGAATACAGCCATCACAACAATCGTGCCCAAAACAACAAGCGTGTAATTGGTCAGTTCTTTGCGATTGGGCCAGCGAACCTTTTTAAGTTCAGCCCAGCTTTCGGAGAAAAAGGAAAACATAGACTTGAAGCTCTTTTTCACGCCGACGACACCTCCAACAAACTATCTGGTCTCACGATGAGGAGTTTGCGAGTTACAATACTTGCAATACTTCTTCATCTCCATGCGGTCAGGGTGATTACGTTTGTTCTTCATCGTTGTATAATTGCGCTGCTTGCACTGCGTGCATGCCAACGTGATAATAACCCGCATAGATGTACACCTCCCGAAGATATCCTTCAATCAAGAAGAACTCGTATTGAGCCTAAAATCATGATTTTAGGCCTACCTAAGACACTTTAGCATAGCCGGTATATACTGTCAACGAAAAAGCTTGAAAGGACAATGCTTTTCATCCCCGCAAAAAAGGCTCCGATCGCGGAGCCTTCCCTTTTCGCCCGCTGCCGGGCCGCCTTGCTGCCTATGTAGATCCCAAACGAACGCCTTATACCTGATCCCGAATTTCCAAATACCGTTCCAGCTTGCGCTTGACCCGCTGCAGCGCGTTGTCGATCGACTTCACGTGTCTCCGCAGGTCGACGGCGATCTCCTGATAGGAGCGCCCGTCCAGGTACAGCATGAGCACCTGCCGTTCGAGCTCGCTCAAAATCTCGGCCATCTTGTGTTCCAGTCCATTGAAGTCTTCCCGATTGATGATCAGTTCCTCCGGATCGCACACCTGGGATACGCAGATGACGTCGAGCAGCGTCCGGTCCGAGTCTTCTTCGTAAATCGGCTTGTCCAGCGACACGTACGAATTCAGCGGAATATGCTTCTGCCGGGTCGCCGTCTTGATCGCCGTAATGATCTGCCGCGTGATGCAGATCTCGGCGAACGCCTTGAAAGAAGCCAGCCTGTCGCCGCGAAAATCGCGAACCGCTTTGTACAGGCCGATCATGCCTTCCTGGATAATGTCCTCGCGGTCGGCTCCGATCAGGAAATAAGACCGGGCTTTTGCACGCACGAAATTACGGTACTTGTTAATCAGATATTCCAGTGCCTCGCTATCTCCGGCACGGAACGCCTCCACGACTTCTTCGTCGCATTGGAAATCGTAAGGTGAAACTATGACGTCTTTGAGATCTACACTCACCAGCAATCCCTCCGGCCGCGGCGCAAGTTTCGAGCCTGTCGTAAAAGTTAGCCTCAGTATATATTATGTCACCTTGCAACGTCAACCGCGCGGCACCTAAAAGTGGGCGCGGATACCGGAAAATTCCTTTTTGCGTCACCGCTTGCAAAAAAACGCTTCCTTCCGCGCCGTGCCGCGATTCCTATTCGCGGCGCCAGCGTTCGAACAGCCGCAGCTGCTCCGGCGTCAGTTTGCCGTCGATCGTGTTGCGGCTCTCGCTCTGCGCCTGCTCTGCAATGCGCTTGCCGATCTCGCGCTCGCTCTGCTCCACTTCGCTGAGCAGTTCGAGCGCCGGCATGCGCAGCGCGCCCTGCGCGAACGCGACGCTCTGCTCCACGAAGTCGCTCGTGGCCACGTACACGTCGCGCCGCTTTCTGCGAAACTGTCCGGCAAAGCGTTCCACCGCTTCGTCCGCGGTTTCCTTTTCCCGGGTAAAATACACTTCGACCCGTCCCTGCTCGAACGTCCGGCCTTTGCCCGGTACCCGGTAAGCGTCGAACACGGCGATGACGCGCCGCCCCGTAAAAGCCTGATAATCGGCCAGTCGTTCGAGCAGGCGGTCGCGCGCCTCATTCATGTCGATTTGCGACAGCGAAGCCAGGTCGGGCCAGGCTCCGATCATGTTGTAGCCGTCCACCAGAAGCACATCCCGCAAATCGGCCATCGTTACACGCTACTTTCTGCTGCCGCGCTGGCGCAGCACTTCGTACATGACGACGCCTGCGGCAACGGAAGCGTTCAGCGAATTGATTCGGCCCTGCATCGGCAGCTTGATCAGCACGTCGCATTTCTCCCGAATAAGACGGCCCATGCCTTCTCCTTCGTTGCCGATCACGATCGCGAGCGGTCCTTTGAAGATGTCCGTGTCGTAGATCTCCCCTTCGGCCCGGACGTCGGTGCCCGCGATCCAGACGCCCGACTCCTTGAGCTTCTCGATCGTCTGCACGAGATTCGTCACCCGCGCGACCGGCACGTATTCCGCCGCGCCGGCACTCGTCTTGGACACCGTGACGTTGACCTGGGCCGAACGACGCTTCGGAATGATGACGCCGTGCACGCCCGTGCAGTCGGCCGTACGCAGAATCGAACCGAGGTTATGCGGATCTTCGATCTCGTCCAGAATAAGCAGGAACGGATCTTCGTCCTTGGCCGCCGCCGCGGCGAGCAGGTCTTCCACTTCCGCGTAGATATACGGCGCGGCCTGCGCGACGACGCCCTGGTGCTGGATGCCCGGCACGAGCGTGTCCAGCTTGCGCTTGTCGGCGGTCTGCACGACGACGCCGCGGCTTTTCGCTTCCGTCAGGATCGGCTGCATCTGCTTCTGCTGCGTGCCCTCCGCGATCCAGATCTTGTTGATGCTGCGTCCGGCTCTGAGCGCCTCGGCGACCGAGTGCTTGCCGGCAATCAATTCTTCTTCCATGCTGTCGTTCCCCTTCCGCCGGCGGCGTTCGGCCGCCGCTCTGTAAGATGATGTCTCATGCCCGTTCGGGCGATTCTGTCGATTCCGGCATTCCCGGCGCTTCGGAACCGCCCGACCCGCCGCCGGACGCCGATTCGATCTCCGGCGCCAGTCCCAGGCGGATCAGTTGTTCCAAGCGGCCGGCCTGACCGCGGTAATACAAATACCCGGCCAGGCTTTCCAGCGCCGTCGCATGCCGGTAGTCGAGCGCGTCGGCATTTTTCGGAATGGAGCCCGACTTGGCGTTGCGGCCGCGGCGGACGATATCCGCTTCTTCTTCCGTCAATTGTCCTTCGATGCGAAACAGCATCCGGGCCTGCGCGCCGGCCGAGACCCATTTCGTCGCTTCGCGGTGCAGGTGATGCGGACGCAGGTTCGTATGCCCGATCAGATACTGCCGGATCGCGACCTCGAACACCGCGTCGCCGATATAGGCCAGCACGATCGGCGGCAGCAGTCCCGGCGCTTTGGACGGCGGGAAGCCGAACAGCAGATCCGTCCGCCCTTCCGCACGGGCCGCTTGTTCCGGCAGTTCCTGTTCCGGCCCGCCGTGCTTCGCCCCGTCTTGTCTGTCGTGTCCGTTCATCTTATTTTCTCCGCCATCTCATGCCCTGCGGCGTGTCTTCCAGCGCGATGCCGCGTTCGGCCAGCAGGTCGCGGATTTCGTCGGAACGGCTCCAGTTTTTGGTCTTGCGGGCTTCGACGCGTTCGGCGATCAGCGCTTCGACCTCTTCGTCCAGCAGTTCGGCGCCCGGTTCGGCCGCCACGCGCAGCACGGCGTTCATCTTGGCGAATGCTTCAAGCAGCGCGTCCAGGTCGGCCTTGCGCGCCACTTCGCCGCGCAGCACGAGGTTGGCTTCGTTCACCCATTCGAACAGGGCGGTCACCGCGTCCGGCGTGTTGAAATCGTCGTCCATCTTGGCGTAAAAATCGTTCAGCACAGCGTCCAGCTTGACGCGCAGCGTCGGCGTGACACCTTCGGAAGCGTCCGTGGCCGCTCCGAGACGGTGGTGGAGGCCGGCGACGGCGTTTTCGATCCGCTCCACGCTGTTGAGCGCCTGCTGCATATTGTCCTGGCTGAAGTTGAGCGGGTTGCGGTAATGCGTCGAGAGGACGAAATAGCGCAGCGCTTCTTTTTTGTAACGGCCGCGCAGATCCTGCACCGTGATGCCGTTGCCGAGCGACTTGGACATTTTCTCGTTGTCGATATTGACGTAGCCGTTATGCATCCAGTAATTGGACAGCGAATGGCCGGTCAGGCATTCGGATTGGGCGATCTCGCATTCGTGGTGCGGGAACTGGAGATCCTGTCCGCCGCCGTGAATATCGAGCGTATCGCCCAGATACCGCCGGGCCATCGCCGAGCATTCGATATGCCAGCCCGGACGTCCCGGTCCCCACGGACTTTCCCAGAAAATCTCGCCCGGCTTCACGCCTTTCCAGAGCACGAAGTCTTCCTGGTTTTCTTTGCGCGCGTCGACTTCGATCCGGATGCCGAACTGCAGCTGGTCGAGGTTCTGGCGCGACAGCTTGCCGTATTCCTCGAAGCTGGACGTCCGGAAATACACGTCGCCGCCGCTCGGGTAAGCATGGCCCGCGTCCACCAGTTCGCCGATAAAAGCGACGATGTCGTCCATGTTCTCCGTCACGCGCGGGTTCAGGGTCGCTTTTTCCACGCCGAGTCCTTCAAGATCTTCGTAATACGCCGCGATAAATTTCTCCGCCACTTCCTGTACGGTCGTGTCCATCGCTTCCGCTTTGCGGATCAGTTTGTCGTCCACGTCGGTGAAGTTGACCACGTAATTGACCGCATAGCCCCGATCTTCCAAATAAGCGCGTACCACGTCGAAAAAGATGACGGGGCGCGCGTTGCCGATATGGATATAGTCGTATACGGTCGGACCGCACACGTACATGTTCACTTTATCCGGTTCTACCGGCACGAACTTTTCTTTTTCTCTCGTCATCGTATTGTAAATTTGCAGGGTCATTCCATTCACGTTCCTCTCTCGTTCTCGCTGCTTATTCCCGATTGTCTCCGCCTGCCGCGCGCGGACGTTCTTCGTACCCGCCGCGCCTCACCTGTTCCAATTCCTGCTGCAGCTCCCCGATCTGGCGCCGAAGCTCGCAGATCGCGTCGTGCGAAGGGTCCGGCATCTGGTGGTTCAGCCGGTCGACCTTGCGCCCGTGCTGCCGGACGATCTGCCCCGGAATGCCGACGACCGTACTGTTCGGCGGCACTTCCTTGAGGACGACGGAGTTCGAACCGATATTGCTCTGGTCGCCGACCGTGATGGAACCGAGCACTTTCGCGCCCGATCCGACCACGACGTTGTTGCCGATCGTCGGATGCCGCTTTCCTTTTTCCTTACCCGTGCCGCCGAGCGTAACGCCCTGATAGATGACTACGTCGTCGCCGATCTCGCACGTCTCGCCGATTACGACGCCCATGCCGTGGTCGATAAACAGACGGCGTCCGATCGTCGCGCCCGGATGTATCTCGATTCCGGTAAAAAATCGGCTGCCCTGCGACACGAATCTCGCCAGCGTGAACCGCCGCCACTTGTACAGCTTATGCGCTACCCGGTGCGCCCAAATCGCATGCAGGCCCGAGTAGGTGAACACGACTTCAAACATGCTTCTCGCCGCCGGATCGTTGTCGAATACCGCACGGATATCGGACTTGACCGATTTGAACATTACGCTTCCTCGCTTCCATTGCCCAAAATAAAAACGCCCCGGCAGCATTATGCTGCAGAGGCGTTAGACCGCGGTTCCACTCTGCTTGGACAGCCGTCGACCGGCGTCCATCTCGTTCAAAGCCCGTAACGGGGACCGGCCGGCGGACTCTAGACCGCGTCTTCGCAAAAAGACGGGCTTCGAATCCGCAGCTCCCAGGCGCATTTCGGTCTGCCGATTCCGGACGGTTCCCAGCCCGCGTCCTCTGCCTGTTGGGCAGGGAACGTTCGGCCGTCCTCTCTGGGGGATTCGGCGTACGACGTACTTCTCCTGTTCTTCGCTATAGAAATATTCGATTAAAGGCGTGGTCGGATAGATGTTGTTTAGCCATTATAAACGAATCGCCGCGGTCTGACAATCGGAATTGTGCGGCGTTCAGGCCGTCTGTGCCTTCAGGCGCTCGATGACCCGTTCTTTGCCGAGCAGGTAGATCGTGCGGTTGAGGTCGCGTCCGTGCATCTGCCCGGTCAGCGCGACGCGGATCGGCATGAATAGCTGCTTGCCTTTGATGCCGTTCTCTTTTTGCACTTCCTTGATCAGCGCGGCCATGCGTTCCGGCGAGAACTCGTCGGACGCTTCGACTTTGGCCAGGAAAGCGCCCAGCGCCACCGGCGCTTTGTCGTCCGCCAGCACTTCGCGTTCTTCGTCGCCGAAGTTCACTTCGTCGCGGAAGAACATCTCGGACAGCGCCACGATGTCGGAAGCGGCGTTCATCTGTTCGCGGTACAGCTCGACCAGGCGTTCCGCCCAGTCCCGACGGTCGGCGTCAAGCTCGTCCGGCAGCAGGCCCGCTTTTTGCAGATGGGGAATGGCGAGGTCGGCGATCCGCTGCGCGTCCGCGTGTTTGATGTAATGGTTGTCGATATGCGCCAGTTTGTTCGGATCGAACACGGCCGGGCTTTTGGACAGCCGCTTGGCGTCGAAGATCGAGATCAGCTGCTCGCGCGTGAAGATCTCTTCTTCGCCTTCCGGAGACCAACCGAGCAGCGCGATGAAGTTGAACAGCGCTTCCGGCAGGTAACCGAGTTCTTCATACTGCGAAATGAACTGGATGATCGACTCGTTGCGCTTGCTGAGCTTTTTGTGGTCGTCGCCCACGATCAGCGTCATATGGCCGAAGCGCGGCGGCTCGAAGCCCAGCGCTTCGTAGATCATGAGCTGGCGCGGCGTGTTGGAGATATGGTCTTCCCCGCGCAGCACGTGGCNAACGTGTACGTCTTGTTCGCCGGCACGCGGAAACGTACGCTCGGTACGCGGCCTTCCGCCGCAAAAGCTTCACGCTGCTCCGGCGTCAGATCGCGGTGCTTGCCGGAATAGCGGGGCGTTTCGCCCGCGGCCATCTGCTCTTCGCGTTCTTTTTCCAATTCTTCCTCGGTGCAGTAACACAAATAGGCCAGCCCTTTGTCGAGCAGCTCCTGCCAATATTTTTTGTAGATGTCGAGCCGTTCGGTCTGGCGGTAAGGTCCGTATTCGCCACCGACGTCGATACTTTCGTCCCACTCGATGCCGAGCCATTTCATGTAGTTGAGCTGGCTTTCTTCGCCGCCCGCCACGTTGCGCTTGACGTCCGTATCTTCGATCCGCACGATGAACTTGCCGCCCTGGCTGCGCGCGAACAAATAATTGAACAGCGCCGTTCTGGCGTTGCCGATATGCAGATGGCCCGTAGGGCTCGGTGCGTAACGCACGCGTATTTCCTGAGTCATGATTGTGTGCCTCCCGTATCGTTTCTAAAACTCTTTCAAGATGATAGCATACCCTTCGTCAAGCAGACAACGGCCTGGGCCGCGATGCCTTCGCCCCGTCCGGCAAAACCGAGCCATTCGGTCGTGGTCGCCTTGACGTTGACCTGCGACTCGTCCGCGCCCAGCGCCCCTGCGATCACGGTGACCATTTGCGGAATATGCGGCGCCATTTTCGGCTGCTGCGCGATGATCGTCGCATCCACGTTGCCGAGAGAGTACCCTCGTTCCTCCGCCATTTTCCATACGTGTTCCAACAATTTCAGGCTGTCCGCGTCTTTGAATTCCGGATCGGTATCCGGAAAATGGCGGCCGATGTCGCCCAGCGCCAGCGCCCCCAGAATGGCGTCGCTGATCGTGTGCAGCAGCACGTCGGCGTCCGAATGCCCGAGCAGTCCTTTTTCATGCGGAATGGTCACGCCCCCGATAATGCACGGCCTGCCTTCCACCAACTGATGCACGTCGAATCCTTGTCCCACTCTGATCATCATGTTCTCTCCTTCGTTTCCGCCCGAAGCAAAAACTCCGCATAATCCAAATCTTCCGGCGTCGTAATCTTGATATTTGTGTAATCGCCCCGGGCCACGTTTACCGCGATGCCCTGACGTTCGACCAGCATCGAATCGTCGGTGCCGAGGAAGCCTTCGCCGGCCGCAAGCTCGTGCGCGCGCAGCAGTTCTTCCGTCCGGAACCCCTGCGGGGTCTGGATCGCCCACAGCAGGCTGCGGTCGGGCGTATCGACGATCCGGCTGCCGGCTTCGACGGCCTTGATCGTGTCCTTGACCGGCACGGCCAGTACGGCCGCCCCGCTGCGCCGCATCTCGTCGTAGCAGGCCGCGATGTCGCGCTCCCGGACGAACGGCCGCACGCCGTCGTGGACCATTACCCAGGGGAAGGACGCCGCCTTCAAGCCTTCGTACACGGAATGCTGACGCTCCGATCCGCCGGCCACGACCGTCTTCACGAGCGGACAACCCGCTTCTTCGATATACCCGGCGCAGCGCTCGACGTCGGCGGCTCCGGTCACGACGATGATTTCCGCGGTCGCGCCGAATCGTCCGAACGCTTCGACCGATCGGAGAAACAGCGGACGTCCGCCCAGTTCAAGAAACTGCTTGCTTTCTTTGGTGCCCATGCGAGAACCGCGGCCGGCCGCGACCACGATCACGCTCAAGTTTCGTTCCATTTTCCCGCCCGCCTTTGTGCCCGTTTCGCTTTTTTCGCGTCTCTTTAAGTATACCCCCGGGAGGAGGCGAAAACTACACGGCAGGCCCGAAAACACCGATCCGAAAAAATTGCGGGCCTGCACGGCGAAAAAGCGTCTTCCCTGGGAAGACGCTTTTCGGATCATGCGGCGGTTACACCTGGCGATCGATAAACACCTGGTCCTGCAGACGCCGCAGACCTTCCTTGATCGTCCGGGCCCGGGCTCCGCCGATACCGTCGACCTCGTCCAACTCTTCCAGCTCCGCCTTCACGACCTGTCCCAATCTGCCGAAATGTTCGGTCAGGTTGTTCACGATCACGTTCGGCAGACGCGGAATTTTGCTCAACACGCGGTAGCCGCGCGGCGTAAGCATCTCGTCGGCCGGCGACGTCGAAGCGGGATACCCGAGCAAACGCACGATATGCGCCGCATCCAGCAGTTCGTCGTCGGTCGAGCGGCGCAGCGAAGCGAGAATTTCTCTCGCTTTCTCATCGCCGGGCTGAGCCGTGTAGTCTTTGAGCAGCAGCAGCACTTCGCGCTCGGTATTGCCGACCAGCTCCTCCATCTGCATGGAGATCAGCCGGCCTTCATTGCCGAGTTCGCTGATGTAGCGCTGGATCTCCGTCTTGATGCGCAGCACCATTTCGACGCGGCGGATCACGCCGACGACTTCGGTCAGCGTGACCAGCTCTTCGAATTCCGAAGCGGTCAGGTTGGTCAGCGCCTGCGTCAGCACCGCCTTGTACCGTTCAAGCGTCTGAATCGCCTGATTGGCTTTGGTCAGAATGACGCCGATCTCTTTGAGCGTATACCGCAGGTTGCCGAGGTACAGCGTGATGATGTTGCGGCGCTGCGAGATGGACACAACCAGCTTGCCGGTCTGCTTGGCGACCCGCTCCGCCGTCCGGTGGCGGATGCCCGTCTCCGACGACGAGATCGCCGAGTCCGGGATCAGCTGCGTGTTGGCGTACAGAATTCGCTTGAGGTCTTCGCTCAAGATGATCGCGCCGTCCATTTTGGCCAGCTCGTACAAATAGTTCGGCGAAAAATCGCAGTTGATGGAAAAGCCGCCGTCGACCACTTCCATCACTTCGGGACTGTAGCCGACAACCAGCAGGGCGCCGGTCTTGGCACGCAGCACGTTCTCAAGCCCGTCGCGGAAAGGCGCTCCCGGTGCGACGAGTTTGAGCAGTTCATTCATTTTTACGGATTCCGATTCTTTCATTGCCTGCCTCCCCTTGCGTCGACCCTGCGGTCAACGCCCTACTCTAGCGCCGCTTTGAGCGCCTGCGAAACGGTCTCTACGCCGATCAGCTCAATCCCTTGCGGGTGCTTCCATCCTTTTAAACTTTTCGCGGGCAAAATGACCCGTTTGAATCCCAATTTCAACGCTTCCTTGACGCGCTGCTCCGCCCGCGACACGGCCCGTACCTCGCCGGTGAGGCCGATCTCGCCGAAGACGACGTCGTACGGCCGTGTCGGCTTGTCCTGAACGCTTGAGGCGATGCAGACCGCCACGGCAAGGTCGACCGCCGGCTCGTCCAGCCGGACGCCGCCCGCCACGTTGACGTAGGCGTCCTGCGTCTGCATGTACAGGCCCATCCGTTTCTCCAGCACGGCGATGATCAGGTTCAGCCGATTGTAGTCGATGCCGGTGCCCATTCTTCTCGGCGAAGGGAAATGCGTCGTCGCGACCAGCGCCTGCAGCTCGACCAGCACGGGACGCGTGCCTTCCATGCTGGCGACGACGGTCGTGCCGGATACGCCCATGGCCCGCTCGGACAGGAACAGCTCCGACGGATTGGTGACCTCTTCGAGGCCTTCTTCGCGCATCTCGAAAATGCCCATCTCATTCGTCGATCCGAAGCGGTTCTTGACCGCCCGCAAAATCCGGTACGTGTGATGGCGCTCGCCTTCGAAATACAAGACGCAGTCGACCATGTGTTCCAGCATCCGCGGTCCGGCGATTGCGCCTTCCTTCGTGACATGGCCGACCAGCACGGTCGCGATGCCGCCGTTCTTGGCGATCCGCATAAACCGGGCCGTGCATTCCCGTACCTGCGAGACGCTGCCCGGCGCGCTCGTCACGTCCGGTTGGTATACGGTCTGAATAGAGTCGATGACGAGGAAGTCCGGCGCGATCTGTTCGATCGCAAGCTCGACCTGCTCCATGTTGCTCTCGCACAGGACGTACAGCTGCGGCGACAGCGCGCCGAGCCGCTCGGCGCGCAGCTTCGTCTGCTTCACCGATTCCTCGCCGGAGATGTACAGCACTTTGAGTCCCGTGGCCGCAAGCGAATGCGACGTTTGCAGCAGCAGCGTCGATTTGCCGATGCCGGGATCGCCGCCGACGAGAATCAGCGAACCGGGTACCATGCCCCCGCCGAGCACCCGGTTCAGTTCGCCGATCTTCGTATCTACGCGGGGTTCCTGCCCGCCTTCGATATCCACGATGGACAACGGCTTCTGCGTACCCTGCAGCAGGGAAGAATTCATGCCGCCCATCCCCTGGGTCTTCACGCTGCTGCTGACCGTTTCTTCCACCATGGAATTCCACGATTGGCAGCCGGGACATTTTCCGTACCATTTCGGCGACTCATAGCCGCACTCGGTGCAATAAAACTTCGTTTTCGTCTTGGCCATGGATCTCCTCTCTCGCCGGTCTTCCGGCAGTCCGAAACCGTCCGCTCGCCTCCGGCAAATGCGGAAAGCTCTTCCTTAAAAGTTTATCATTTATTGCTTCCGAAAGTAAGGGTTCTCGAATTGGCAAAATCCTTCGCTGCGCGAAAAAAGCCGGACCGCGGAAAAAATCCGAGGTCCGGCCTTAGGCCGCCGGCAGACCGGGAAAGCGCGAAGCATCGCCCGGCCCGGGCTGGGTAGTATGGGAAACGGAACTTCGCAGTCGGCTGCGCTTGTTCCGGCAAAGCCTTTATTCTTCCGATTTCTCTACCGATACGGCCGGCTGTTCTTCGACTTTCTCGACGGACAGCGCGCCGTCTTTCTCGTCGATCATCAAGAAATCGCCTTTGGAGACGTGGCCCGTCAGCAGTTCTTCGGACAAACGGTCCTCGATATGCTTCTGGATCGCCCGGCGCAGCGGACGCGCGCCGTAAGCCGGATCGTAACCTTCCTTGGCCAGAAACGCTTTGGCGGCGTCGGTCAGCTTGAAGTTCACGCCGTATTCGTTCAGGCGTTTGCGCAGTTCTTCGGACATCAAAGTCACGATCTCGGCGATATGTTTCTCGTCGAGGGAATGGAAGACGATACTTTCGTCGATCCGGTTCAGGAACTCGGGACGGAAGCTTTTCTTCAGTTCTTCCATGACTTTGCCTTTCATGTTTTTGTATTCCGCTCCGCTGTCGACCGCGGCCGTGAAGCCGAGCGTCGAATTGCGGCGAATCGCGTCCGCGCCGACGTTGGACGTCAGGATGATCAGCGTATTGCGGAAATCGACCACGCGGCCTTTGGAATCGGTCAGGCGTCCGTCTTCCAGCACCTGCAGCAGAATGTTGAACACTTCCGGATGCGCTTTTTCGATCTCGTCCAGCAGCACGACGGAGTACGGCTTGCGGCGCACTTTCTCGGTCAGCTGGCCGCCTTCTTCATAGCCCACGTATCCCGGAGGCGCTCCGACGAGGCGCGACGTCGAATGCTTCTCCATGTACTCGGACATGTCGATGCGGATGACCGCGTTCTCGTCGCCGAACATCGACTCGGCCAGCGCGCGGGCCAGCTCCGTCTTGCCGACGCCTGTAGGGCCGAGGAAGATGAAGGAGCCCATCGGACGCTTCGGATCTTTGAGGCCGGCACGTGCGCGGCGGATTGCCCGGCTTACGGCGACAACGGCTTCTTCCTGGCCGATGACCCGTTCATGCAGCAGGCTTTCCATGTTCAGCAGGCGGTCCGTTTCTTCTTCCTTGAGCTTGTTGACCGGAATACCGGTCCAACTGCCTACGATGTCCGCGATATCTTCGGGCGTCACTTCGGAATCGGTACGTCCCTGCTTTTCTTTCCACTGGTTGCGGGTCATTTCCAGTTCTTCGCGGATCTTCTGCTCGGTATCGCGCAGCGCGGCCGCTTTCTCAAATTCCTGGCTCTGCACGGCCGAATCTTTTTCTTTGCGGATATCGTCGAGACGATTTTCCAGCTGCTTGAGGTTCGGCGGTACGGTGTACGAGTTCAGTCTCACTTTCGAACCCGCTTCGTCGACCAGGTCGATCGCTTTGTCCGGCAGGAAGCGGTCCGTGATGTAACGGTCCGACAGCTTGACGGCTTGTTCGATCGCTTCGTCCGTAATCTTCACGCGGTGATGCGCTTCGTAGCGGTCGCGCAGGCCGTGCAGGATCTGAATCGCTTCGTCCACGGAAGGCGGTTCTACCTTGATCGGCTGGAACCGGCGCTCAAGCGCGGCATCTTTCTCGATATATTTGCGATATTCGTCCAGCGTCGTCGCCCCGATGCACTGCAGCTCTCCGCGCGCCAGCGAAGGCTTGAGGATGTTCGACGCGTCGATCGCGCCTTCCGCCCCGCCTGCGCCGATCAGCGTATGCAGTTCGTCGATGAACAGGATGACGTTACCCGCCTGGCGAATCTCGTCCATGATTTTTTTGAGACGGTCTTCGAATTCGCCGCGGTATTTCGTGCCCGCCACGACAGAGCCCATATCGAGCGTCATGACGCGCTTTTCGCGCAGCGTTTCCGGAATTTCGTTATTGATGATTTTCTGCGCCAGGCCTTCCGCGATCGCGGTCTTGCCGACGCCCGGTTCGCCGATCAGCACCGGATTGTTTTTGGTCCGGCGGCTAAGCACCTGGATTACGCGTTCGATCTCTTTGCTGCGGCCGATAACCGGATCGATATTGCCGTCTTTGGCATAGGCCGTCAAGTCGCGCGCCAGGCTGTCCAGCGTAGGCGTACTGACGTTGGCCGGCGTGCCGTGGTGGCTCGATACCGCTTCGCTGCTGCCGAGCAGCTGCAGCACCTGCTGGCGGGCTTTGTTCAGGCTGATGCCGAGGTTGTTCAGCACACGCGCCGCTACGCCTTCGCCTTCGCGGATCAGGCCGAGCAGGATATGCTCCGTGCCTACATACGTGTGGCCGAGCTTGCGCGCTTCGTCCATCGACAATTCAATGACCTTTTTCGCGCGCGGCGTATAGGCGATATTGGTCGGCTGTTCCTGGCCGCGCCCGATCAGCGTTTCGACTTCGTTCTGGATTTGTTCCAGCCCAAGACCGAGACCGATCAAAGCTTTGGCTGCGATCCCTTCGCCTTCGCGAATCAGACCAAGCAGGATATGTTCCGTGCCGATATTGTTATGTCCGAGTCTTACCGCTTCTTCCTGGGCAAGAGCCAGCACTTTTTGCGCACGTTCCGTAAATCTGCCAAACATCATATACAAAGCACCTCCACAAAGTAGTAAGCTCCAGGCCGAATACGGATCCGACCGCCGAACCGGGTATCATTCCTTGCTTTTGACCAGCTTATCCCGGATCAGCTGCGCCCGGTACATGTCTTTCTCCGCTGTATTCATTGTAGCACCGAACGTTTTCTGAAGGAAATTGGGTTGCGTCAAAATGGTTAACTCGTTCAGCAGCGTCGTCGTCAACTTTTCGATCCAGCCCAGATCGACGCCTAGCCGAAGATCGGACAGCCGCTGGGCGGCTTCTTTGCCGTCGATGATGGCGGCATGGGTCAAAATGCCGTACGAGCGCATGACCCGGTCGTATAACCGGATCTTGGACTCCGCGACGAGCCTGCTGCGTGCCTGACGTTCATATTCGATAATCTGGGCTGCGATTCCTTCCAGGTTGTCCACAATCTCGATTTCGCTCTGCCCGAGCGTAATCTGGTTGGAGATCTGGAACAGGTTCCCCTGCGCTTCGCTGCCTTCGCCGTAGATGCCGCGAACGGTCAGTCCCACCTGGGAGACCGCGTTCAGCACGCGGCCGATCTGGTGGGTCATGACGAGAGCGGGCAGATGGACCATGACCGACGCCCGGAGCCCCGTGCCCACGTTTGTGGGACAGCTGGTGAGATACCCGCGCCGGTCGTCGAACGCGTAATCGACGTAAGCTTCCAGCACGTCGTCCACCGACGTCGCCCGCTCCCAGGCACGCTTGACCTGAAAGCCGGAGTACAGGCATTGAATGCGCAGATGGTCTTCTTCGTTGACCATGATGCTGAGCGATTCGTCGTCGCTGAGGACGACGGCCGCTTCCTGCGACTCGTTGGCGAGCGCCGGACTGACCAGATGCTTCTCGACCAGCACCTGCCGGTCGATCTCGTTCAGCTCGTCGAGCCGGATCGCGTGCAGCGTCCCGAGCTCGCTCGACGCCTGTTCGGCCGCTTCAACGAGCCGGATGCGCACNNCATGTTCCGTAAACGCAAAATCCGACATGGTTCGGTTCCTCCTCTACCGCTGGGACCGCTTCAGTTCAAGTTCGCGGATGCGGTCCCTGAGCTGTGCGGCCGTTTCGAATTCCTGTTTTTCGATCCGTTCCTGCAAATCCTGCTTCAGCGCCTCGATCTCCCGCTGCACCTGCAGGTCGGCGCCTCCGCGCTTCGGCACTTTGCCGACATGCACGGTGCCGCCGTGAACGCGCTTGAGCAGCGGATCGATCTTGCCGTCGAAATGCTTGTAGCAGGAACTGCATCCGAACCGCCCGATTTTGCGGAACTGCGCGTACGTCATCCCGCATTCTTCGCATTGAAGCCGCGGAGCCTGCGCCGTGCTTCCGGACTGCGTCTTGCCGGCCATGTCGAAATCGAGAAAGCCGGACAGCAGATTATGGATCGAGAAGCCGCCGGAATGGCCGGGCAGCATCTCGCCTTTTTCCCTCGCGCAATGTTCGCAAATATGGAATTCGTTTTTTTCGCCGCTGATGATCTTCGTAAAATGCAGGGTTGCGGGCCTCTGCTGGCACTCCTGACAAAGCACTCGCCCACCTCCTTCGCCAAAATAAACGCCCGACCAGAAAAAGTTCCGGTCAGTCCGATTGTCCCATCAAAGCGATCAGCATCGCCTTCATGATGCGCGCTCTCATCTCGTCCCGGTAAGGCAGCTTGAGCAGCAGCGTATTGCGCAGAACGGCCGAACGCATCAGCGCAGCTTCGCGCCCGGTGATAAGGTTCGCTTCCACCAGCCGGTAGATCAAGCCTTCGGCCGCGGATTGGCTCATCTCGCTGCCGATCGTCTCGTGCACGTGGGCGTGCAGCTCGGAATGCATCGGCATATCGATCCGCTGGATGCGAATATAGCCGCCTCCGCCCCGTTTGCTTTCGACCAGATACCCTTTTTCCAACGTAAAACGCGTGCTGATGACATAATTGATCTGCGAAGGCACGCAGGAAAAGCGATCGGCCAAATCGTTGCGCTGAATCTCGATCATGCCTCCGTGACTTTCCTGCAGTACCGTTTTTAAATAATGTTCGATGATATCGGAAATATTGCGCATCGATCCACCCTCCACTATCTGCCTGAGCCGCCGCTCGGCCTATTGTCCGGATGTGGAGCCTACTCTTAAAATAACCCTTCCGCAAAAAGGAAGAAACGTCTGGTTTTTTTGAGGCACCGTCCGTTTGCGGCGTGTCACAGAGTCTTGTACGAATATTCATTCCGTTGACTTTGACTTTCTTTGACTTTGTATATATTATATCATGTTTTTTTGAATTGCCAAGCGCCGCAGGAAACCGAACGCAAAAAAAGACCGCGGAAATCCGCAGTCCCCGTTCCATGGCGAATTCCGCTTAGAATCCGCTGTTGCCCTCGGCATGGATCTCGCCTTTTTTGAACGTCGTCGCGGCGCCGCCCGGGTTCGTGATCTGGTTCGACGTGAAGTAGATATTGCCGATCTGTCCGTCTCCCCATACGCCGATGCCCGCATTAACCGAATCGGAAATGACGTTGCCCGTAAACCGGACTTCGTCGATGCTGCCCTGATCCGCAAACACGAGCACGTTCGGATGGTCGTCGGTCAGACGGGTTCCCGCATTTACGATCTTGTTGCCGCTCACGTTCACGCCGCTTACGCTTCGCGTATTCCAGTGCCGTTCGACCGCGATGTAGATGCCGGCCATTTCCGTGTTGCTGATCGCGTTTTTGTCGATCGTGACCGAGCTTCCGCCGACGACCGAAATGCCCCGCGCTTTGGACGCGTAGCCGACCGAGTTGCCCCGAATGACGATGTCGCTCGTCGCCGCCGCGTCTTTTTGGTAGCTGACTACGGCGATAGCGTCGTCGCCGGTCTGCTTCACCGTATTGTTTTCGACCGTGATGCGGCTGCTGCCGCCTGTGATATGGATACCGTCGGCCCGGGTGCTTTTGATGACGTTGCCGGCGATGACGCCGTCGGTCGCACCGTCGCGGACCAGAATGCCGGCCGTGCCGGCGCCGATAATCCGCACGTCGCGAATCGCAAAGTCCGAAGCGCCCAGTACCGTCACGCTGTTCTTGTTATCGGAACCGTCGCGCCGTCCCGTATTTTTGTAGACATGGGTCAGCTGGCTCAATTCCGGATTTTTGCCTTTGAGATTAATCGATCCGGCGGCCGGATTCGTCGACGTCAGCACGGTCCGCTCTGCACCCGCTCCGACGATCTGCACGCCCGTGACCTGCAGCATCCCGCTGAGCAGGTAGTTGCCCGGCGGCACGTACAGCGTTTTACGCTGATTGCGGGCGGCTTTGATCGCTTGGTTAAAAGAAGCCAGCGCATCGGTTTTGCCGTTGCCGATCGCTCCGTAAGCCGTCACGGACACCGAATTTTGCGGTTTGACCCCCTGCAGCGATTGCGCGGAAACCGCACTGCTGCCGTAAACGGTGTTCGATGCTCCCGGGTACATCGCCGGAGCCTGCCAAGCGAGCAGCCCCGCGATTCCGAGCACGCCGATCCGCCTCCACGCCGTTTTCGCATTTTTCTTTTGCTTCATATTTCTCATCCACTCCTTTATGTCTGTTTTCCTCACACCACATACCCACATTCCTCTTTTCCCAAACAAAATAAATCCAAAAGCAAAAAAATACGGAAAAACATCATGTTTTTCCGTATTTTTTATGAGATTTGACGGTCGTGCCGCTTGTTCAGCTGCCAGAGGTGCGCAGCCGCTCCGTTAGCTGCCCTGAACGGGTGCCGACTGATCCAGCGGCTTTTCTTGCGGAAGCGTCCCTTCCCGAACCGGTTCCGGTTGTTGGTCCGGTTCTTTATTCGGATCTTGATTCGGTGCTTTGTTCGGGTCTTGGCTTGGCTCGGGCTTCGGCTGCGGTTTCTCGCCCGGCGCTTCTTCTTTTCCTTCTGTCAGGTTCGGTTCTTTTTCCTTATTGAGTTCTTGCTCTTTGGTCACTTCTTGTTGCTGACGCCGGCTCCGGTTCTGTGCTTGGCCTTCCGGCGTTGTCGCAATCCATTCCCATAATCCGACGCCGACCGTGCTGCCGCTTGCCGGCTTGGTCAGGGTAACGCGCATCGCTTTGACCCGCAAAGGCTGGTCGAATTCGTGCAGGTTGGACGAACCGGCGGGCGTGTTCGGCACGGCGGCAATGTTGGCGTCGATCGTCGCCGCCGTTACCCATTCGCCCGTCTGGCTGTCGAGCGGAATATACGAATATTCGTATTTCGCCGGCGCTTGAATACCTTGTTGGTCTGTCCAGACGATCAAATCGGACTGGGCGATCTCGGCTCCCTGCGGCCAGTCGTATTGCACCCACTCTTCGGCTCCCGCATGTCCCCACGTGCCCCATCTTGGAGCATCTTTTTGTTCATATCGGCCGTCGTTGACCGCCCCGAGCTGTTCCCACGGAGAAGTATGGCTCGTCGAGACGGAAGCTGCGTATGCCATGTTCTGATCAAGCGGACGCAGCAGTCTCAGATCGGCCAACAGTTTGTCGTACGCAAGAGCGATTTCCGCTTCCGTCGCGTTCGGCTTCTCGATCAAGGCGGAAGCGTTCGTTTTGGCTTCCGAGATCGGCGCAAGGCCTTCGTCGACGAACTGCGCGGCTTTCAAAGCGTTGGCATGATTGAGCAGTTTGGTTAATTCCGGCTTGCCTATCGCTGTGCCTGCTGCTGGGCCTGCCGCTTTGGCATAGCCGTTCACTTTCCATTCCAACATGCCGACTCCGCTGGCAGAAGGCTTCATGTCCAGCCGCATGCCCGTAATGTAGGCAGGCTCGAACGTCGCCGTGTTGTATTTGTTCAGTTGATTGTCCACGCCGCGCAGCGCTCTCGGCGTATACCATTTGCCGTCTTCCCCGCGCAGCGTCAGCTTGATGTCTTTCGGGCGGAAGTTGCCGGACGGATCCTGGAAGAAGTACATATCGGTCGAGGAAGCGAGAATCGGCTGCGCCCATTCGTACGTCACCCAAGCCGGGTCTCCTTCTCTTTCCCAAGTGTGCCAGGCCATATTCGGAGCGCCGCGATTCGGCGAGAAGTCTCCGGAATCGCGCGGTTCGACGCCGTTATTCAACGCTTCGATAAAAGCGCCGCCGCTGCTGATATAGCTTGCGGCCGGCGTAGCGGTCAAGGCCGCGTTGGAGATCGGCCCTTCGACCACGAACACCGCAGCGGTGACTTCGTCGGTGCTGCCTTGAACCGTGCCGCGCACGGTGAAGCTGCCGGCGTTCGCATAGCTGCGCGGATCAACCGGATTCCATCGGATCGGACTTTCCTTGTAACCGGCATCCGACAACACGCTGATCGCGTTCGGGAGCGCCGGAGCGGTTCCCTTCGCCGTAATGCTGTTCGGAATCCGATAGACGGCCGAAGGGTCGGCCGCAAGCGAGATCGTCACGTCTTTGCTTGATATCTTGCCTTCGTCTCCTGCCGTGAGCGTAAACGTATAGGAGCCCGCTTTGCTTACCCGTGCATAGGCCGTCGACTTGTCGGCGCCGACGATTTTCACTTCGCCTGCGTTCGCCGGTTTGGACTTCAGCGTCCAGGCATACGTCAGTTGGGGCTCGAACGCGGCTCCGTAGACAGGGTCCGGGATCGCTTTGCCGGACAAAACGACAATGCTTTCGTTGTTCGCGTCTTGAACGGCTGCCGCTTCGCTAATCTGCGGAGGCTGCTTGTCCTGCGGAGCGGCCAGCTGGAACGTCAATTCGCTGGAGCTTTGCTTCTGCCCGTCGGTGGCCGTGATCTTGACGGTGTAGCTGCCGGCGCGGGTGCCGGTCGCTTTGGTCGTATTGGCATTCGGATAGCCAAAAGTTAACTTGGCGTTTTGCGGAGTACGTACGACTTCCCACTTGTACGTCAGCTTGCCGTCCGGAGCGCCGTCGTCGCTTACGATTCCGTTCAGCATGAACGATTTGAGCGCCTGCGGTGCAGGCGTCGAGACCTCCGCTTTAACCTGCGGTGCCTGGTTCGTGCCCGAAGCGAGCTTTTCGATCGTCAATTCCGCCGTCGGGGCGCCGGTCATTTGGAACATCGCGGTTCCCTTGTTGTTGTTCGCGTAGAACTGTCCGGCCGTTTGCCCGTTCAGCTTGATCGTATAGTATCCGTTTTGCAGTCCCGCTCCGTCCATACGAATTCTCGAAGCGTGCTCTTTTTTGTCGAGATTTACGAGAGACAGCTTGAACGACGTGCCGTCTTTTTTGATTTCGGCGTTTTGGATTTTTTCGTTTTGCGAGACCAGATAGATCTTCTCGTTAATGAGGTTGATCCGTTTGCCAAAACCGTCTTTCGGCGTGAGCTTGTAGCTGCTGCCGTCATCCGTGACCGACGCTCCATAGCCGAACAGTCCGAATACCGGATCGGTCACGACGTCCGAGCTAATGCTCAGCAGGGAACCGTACAGCCCTTCGCCGGCTTCGCCGGAAAAATCGTTCCAGCCGTTGCTCATGACGCGGGAGCCTTCGTCGAATACGTTTTTCGTGCCGGTGCCTCCTTTGTACATGGAATATCTCCAGGACGTGCTGCCGACAGACTCCGAGGAGATCTGTCCCATGTTGATCGCATTGAAGTTGGAAATTTTCGCCGCATAGTTGCGCTGCTGCGCGACCGCCGTCTGGGCAGGCGTTCGGCCGTCCGCTTGGTATCGCAGCCAGTCATCCATAATGTAGCCAGCCAGCGATGCCGTGTACTGGAAGTTCCACCAGCCCTCGCCGCCGCGGAATACCGGAACGGAATAATGGAACCAGTTCGGTTGGAGCCCGCGCATCGCCCGCGTTTTCCAGTCGGCCATCTGCATGCTGCGCTTGGCTTCAGCCGCCTGGCCGTCCTGCGGATAATAGGCGCGAAGCGCCTTCGCCGCTGCATAGGCGCCTTCTTCGCCCGTATTGTCGTATTCGAATTCCGAGCCATAAGGATACGGGGCAAACGTCATGCTCCGTCCTTTGGTCAGGGCGAACTTGTTTTTCAGGTTTTCGTATTCCGTATTCATGCCTTCTTCTTTTAACGCTTCGATCATGTCCGGAATCTGCTGCTCGCCGTAGTATCCGACCGCATCGCTCGAAATCCGGTTATAGTAGATGCCATACGCCTTTTCCAGATAATACTGCGGCGATTCGCGGTATTCAAGCAGGTGAGGGTACGCTTTCTGGATCCGGTACATGTTGAAAAATCCGGTTGCGACCATGATCTCGGAAAATTCGCGGGAATAAGGTTTGTCTTTATCGGTAAAAGCGCCCGAATCCCTGAGCCAGTTCGCTACGGTAAAGCTGTCGTGGGTATGCTTCATGAAGCGTTCCCACATAAAATCGATCAAATACCGCTCGATGGAACGGATCTCGTCTTCGTTGGGGGCCAGATAGTTTTTCATCGTCATGAAGTTGATGCTGCCATGACTCCAATCGTCTCCCCAATGCCCTACGTTTTGGTCGAGCCCGTCCGTCAGGAACCAGTCCCGATAGTTGCCGTACGTCGGACTGTTCGGATCGTTATCCTGCCTTTTTTCCACCATAAATTTGGCATGCGCTTCCGTCGTCTGGTCCAGCTCGGCCAGCACGTTGAATTCGTACTGCGTGAATTTGTTGACCCACTGGCTGCCGACTTTCAGCTTGTAATTCACGCGAACGCTGTTGTTGCCGAGATTGCCGAACTTGAGCGCATAAATATGATGCTGCTCTCCGTTGACGATCTTCGTCTCCAGCCGCTCATACGATTCCGTATAGCCGGGATTGCCTTGCGGAAGTCCGCGGCCGGTACGGGAGTTGTTGATCATGGCTTCCCGCGTCTCGCCGGGCTTGATCGCGGGAATATGGCCGGCGTCGAACGGATCGTTCTCCAGCACGTTTTGAATATCGATCGACTGCACGTTGACCAATTTGTCGTCGTAATGCAGATCAAGCTTGACCGGCATGTTGATGGCCGTCTGGAAGCCGGGCAGCGCGACCGCGTCGATCATGCCCGATTTGTACAAGACGGACCGCAGGTTCTGCTCCCGTTCTTCCATGGAAGTGGAAGCGTTATTCGGGCTGGCGGCATTTTGCTGCGGCTGGTTGTCTCCCGCCCGTACGGCCGAAAACTTGAATTTGTACGTTTTCTCCTGGTTCGGCGCCAGAACAAGGCTGGTAGCGTCTTTGAAGTACCCGCGACCGGTTTTTTGGATGTCTTTGGAGTGAATATACAGCACATTCAGTCCCGGGAACCAGCCGCCGCTGTCGCCGGTCCAGTTGGAGAACTTGTCTCCGGAACGGACTTCGCCCTGTTCGTTCATCCAATAATCGACGTATTCGATCCGGGAGCCGCTTTCCGGCACCGGGGTGAACATCATGAAATTGCCTTCGCCGCTGTTGCGGATCGCATAGCTGTAGCCGCTGTCGGCACCGGCAAAGTTGTGTACCGTCAATCGGTTGTCATACGTGTCCGACACGTTCAAATACTTGTTGTTCCACGGCATCGGCAGGCCGATATCGCCGAATTCGATATATTTGTTGCTTTTGTTCTTGACCGTAATAGACCACTGCATGGAGCCGTCGGTCGTACCCATATCGAATACGGATTTGACGTCGAACCCTTTCATCACCCGATCGACGGTAGAGTTCAGATTTTGTCCGATATAGTTGATTTCGACTTTTTTGCCGTCGGATGAAGCGGTTTTGTTTATATAGGGATTCTGGGCATTGAGATTGGAAGCCGTCGTCGATCCTCCCGCCGCCAAAGTTTTGTTCGTGTCCACTTCCACGAATCCGTTCCGGTTGTTCGGAAACTGCGCCGTATTGCCGGTCCGGTAAGAAAACAGCATCTCGCCCATCCATTGGTGTTGGACGCCGTTCTGGGGCAGCGTGTCGTTGGGCAACACGAAATTGATCGGCTGCGCGTTTTTGTTCAGCGGATTGTTTTTGATAAACAGTTGTTCGATCTGTCCCAATCCTCCGATTTTGGCGGACAGGCTGGGATTGGAAATGTCGATCTTCGGGGGACTGGCTGCCGCGGCGGAAGCCGCGTTCGCTTGCGGGGGCACCATTTGAACCAACAGCAGGGAAGAAAGGGATAACGAAATCAGCCGCTTTGTAAACGCTCTCATAATCAAGCCTCCTTGTTTCTGTTTGACACTCGTGGAACGGACTCGACGTTTTGGACCTGACCTGACGACTGTGTGGACTATACATATAATAGAAGGCCCACGCGCTACTAGGGTGAGCCTTCTGTCGATCAATTTTTCAATCCGGTCAGTGTGATGCCTTCCACGAAATAGCGTTGGCCGATCAGGTAGAAGATTACTCCCGGAGCAAAAGACAAGCAGGTCGCAGCCATCGTCAAAGCCCAGTCGCTTTTCAGCTGTCCCCTGAAGTTGGTCAATCCGAGCGCTATCGTGTATTTTTCGCTGGAGTTGATATAGATCATCTGCTGCAGCAGATCGTTCCACAGCCCGATGAAGATGAACAGGGCGATGACGATCATCGCCGGACGAATCGCGGGCATCAGGATGCTGAACAGAATCCGGAAGTACCCGGCTCCGTCGATCGTGGCCGCTTGATCCAGCTCTTTGGGGATCGACATCATAAACTGCCGGATCAGGAAGATGTTAAAGGCACCGCCGCCGCAGAAGTACGGAATGATAAGCGGCAGGTAGCTGTCGCTTATTCCGAGGCCCCGCGTCCAGCCGATATACAGCGGAACGAGCGTAACCATCGGAGGCAGCAGCATCGAGCCGATGCACAGCGTCCAGATCCAGTTTTTCCCCCGGAATCTCAGTCTGGCAAACGCGTACCCGCAAAGCGTCGCCGTAAATGTTCCCGCCAGGCACGAAGGAACGATGATCAGCATCGTGTTCCACAGATACTTCCAGAACATAAACACTTCCAACGTTTTCTCGTAATTGGAGAACAGCCACTTGTCAGGGAACAATGAAGGCGGGTATCGATAGATTTCCGCACTCGACATGAGCGACGTTCGGAAGATCCACCAAATCGGAAAAATAGCGACTACGGCAAGCAGAATCACCGCGATAAAAGTGAGAATGTCCATCGTTCTTTTTCTGCGCTTCTGGCTCGTGAGGCGGGTATAAGAGGCCGTGCTCATTTGTCGTCGCCTCCTTCGTTGTAAATCCAGCGTTTGGACGTTTTGAACAGCAAGAACGTAAAGACGGAGAGAATCACGAAGATGACGACCGTCGTGGCGCTGGCATACCCCAACTTATGGTTAACAAACGCTTGATCGTACATCAGATAAGTCAGGAATCGCGACGAATTGCCCGGTCCGCCGTTGGTCAAAGCAAGCGCCGGCGTAACGACCTGAATGTTAAAGATCAGGCTCATCAACAAGTTGTAGAAAATAATCGGCGACATCGAAGGAAGCGTGATATGAATAAACCGCTGCCATCCGTTGGCTCCGTCCATCTCGGCCGCTTCATGGTAGATCGCCGGAACGTTCTGGAGCCCTGCCAAAAAGATGACGATCAAGTTGCCCGACAGCCATACCGAAATCAGGGCCAGCGACGGGATCACGTAACTGGAGTCGGCGATGAACAAGATTTTATCCAGACCGAGCTCGGAGAGTACATAGTTGAAAAATCCGAAGTTCCCTTCGTACAGCCACGACCATCCCACGTAGACCGCAGCGGCCGGCAGCACGTACGGAACGTAGAAGACGGCTCTAAAAAAAGCTCTCCCCGGTATTTTGCGATTGAGCAGCAGAGCGATGAACAGCGAGTAGAACATGCTCCCGATCACCGAGATCACCGCGAAGTAAAGCGTCGCGATGATGGAATCCTTGATGTAGGGATCGGTCGTGAACAGTCTGACGTAATTGTCCAAGCCGATAAAATCGGGGCTTCTTAACCCGCTCCAATTTGTCAGGCTGATTCCTACCACGCCTAACAGAGGCAGATACGTCAGAAACAACAGCCCTACGAACGCAGGAATCAAACAGATGTACGCCACGCCCGCCTCGCTAAAAAGAATTCGGAACCCGCTTTTTTTGATTTTACGAAGAGTCCCCATATTGCGCTCCCCCTTTCTCTATTCCGTAAAAAAAGGACCGCCCTCATTAACGAGCGGCGATCCTTCCGCCTTCTTATTTAATTGCTGCCGGCGTGCGCGGCTTTCAAAGCGTCGAGGTTTTGCGTGATGACTTCTTCGGCACTCTTCTTCCCGGTCCACACATCGCCCAGGATCGATCCGAGCAGCGTATTGAAGTCTGTCGTGTTATTGGTATAGAACCATGCGGCCGGTCTTGCTGCGGACGAACGTGCATAGTCCACGACAGCCGATTTGTATTCTTCGTATTTCGGGAAGTTCGGATTCTCGACCCATTTGCGGGTCAACGCTTCATCGGTGTACCATTTATCCAACGTAGGCATCCAGGTGCCGGAAGAGATCAGCGACCAGTTGTTTTCTTCGGAGTTGTACCATTTCAACCATTCCATCGCTTCTTCGGGATGCTTGCTTTGGGAAAAGATGACGTTGGCCCCGCCCGTGTTAATGGTCACTTTGTCCTGCATATAAGGCAGCACCGCTACGCCGTAGTTCAATCCTTCTTCTTTGGCCGTATTCAAGCTCGTGCCCACGTTCCAGGCCCCATTCGTAGCCATGGCGGTGGTACCGGCGATGACGGTACGCTGCACGCCGTCGTCGGTCTGTCCGACGGACAGAGGCGCCACGTGATCTTTCAGGTACAGGTCGGCGACTTTCTGGATCGCGTCAATGCTCGCTTTTTCCCCGATTCGAACTTCCTTGCCGTCTGCCGAGTAATAGCCTCCGCCATTGCTCAGCGCCCACGTCTCCAGCTGCCACGGCAGGTTTTCGACAGATGCGCCGTACTGCACGATGCTCTGCGGATCGAATCCGGCCTCGTCGGGATGCTTCCCGTTTTTGTCGATCGTCAACTGCTTGGCCGTCGCCACGAAGTCGTCCCAGGTCCAGGCTTTGTCGAGCACGGCCGGCGGGTAAGGAACTTTGGCTTTGTCGAACATGTCCTTGTTGTAATACAGGAGCAGCACTTCGTTCGCCGCGGCGTACGCTACCGTCTTGCCGTTGGCTTTGTAAGCCAGACTCTCAAGCGGTTGGCTCTCGCTTCCTTCGTACATGGAGCTGACGTCGTTCAGCATGCCTTCGGTAGACCATTGAATGACGCCGTCTTCCTTCATCATGCCCGAGTCGGGCAGTTGGTCGGCGGTTGCAAGCGTATTCAACTTGGTCATGTAGCTTTCCCACGGAACCGCCTGCACTTCGACTTCGATTCGATCCTGCGAAGCGTTGAATTTGTCCGCCACTTCCTGCGTTTTGCTGCCGTCTGCCGCGCTTCCCCACATCGAGTACAAAATCTTCACCTTGCCGTTGTCGGAACCCGCGCTGCCGGACCCGGCTTTCGTGTCCGTGTTTCCGCAGCCCAGCATGCTGAACATCAACGCCCCAACCATAAGTCCTGCTCCCAGTCTTTTTGCCGCTTTCATCGTTCGTGACCCCCTCTAAACTTTATAAAACGCCTGCCTGCCATCCCCCGTCCCGACCGTCGCAGCTCCCGTAAACCAAATGTTAAACGTTTAGATTTTGTCCAAAACATCCATATGAATCTTTCGGACCGAGAAGATCTTCCGTTTTTGAAGCGCTCCTGTCTCTGCCTGAAGTGTCTGCCTGCATGATTGGTAGCGTTTACAAGGGAAGTATAGCACCGATTATTACGTTTGAAAATGCTCTTTTTAAACTATTTTTATAACTATTTGAACTTGTTCAACTATTAACCTCTGATCAATTAAATTAATGATTGGCTTCGATCGCAGCCGTATTCGGATTTTCCGCATGGATCTGCTTGAATTTTCCGTTGACGAACTTTATTTTGTTGAGAAGTTCTCCGTTTGCCGACACGAAACCAAGCCCTCTCTCCAGCATCACGTATCTTGTCGGATAAGCGGCGTAGCTCGTAATCTCCCATCCTTTGTCCGCAGGCTCGATAAAACCGTTGATGCATTTCAGTTCTCCTTCGTCATCGGTATACAGATAAGTCGTCGAACCGAATCCAAGCAGATAAGCGACCAATTCTTCACCCATGTCCCAATCGTCGCCTTCGACGTCCGCAAACAGATGGCTGAACAGCGGATCGTCGGAATGCTTGAAAATGGACTGCCCGAAGCGGTTCCGGGAAAGCTCCGGCATGTTCAAATTCGGGGCGGCAATGCTGTACGTGGACGCGGCTTCTCCCCGCTGCAAGAGGCGTGGCGTCGAGCGGACGTTCCAGTCATAGCAGTTGAACATCGCCATCGTCGCTCGGTAGCCGCCTTTGAGCAGCTGCACGTCTTCGAGCTTTTCATAGGAAGCGCGAGCGGCGCCGGCCACCAATCCTCCCCAGAGGGAATGGTTCATGTAGGACAGGGCTTCCCACCAGCGGTCCGGCGCATTTGCTCTGTAGTCGTTGCTGAACCCTATATTGGCGGTAACGAGAGGCGCATACCGTTCCGCTTCTTCGAGGTGCCCGGCCAGGCAGAGGGCTTCGCAGGTCAGTCCAAATCCGGCGTTGTCGTAAAAGTGTTCGGTGATCGCTCCTTCGTACCGGCTTGAATCCTGCTTCAATTTGGCGGCAAATCGTACCCACAGCCGATTCAGCTCATGGTACAGATGAAGCAAATCGTGCGTTCTCAGATCTTCCAACAAATCGACGATATACAAAGTGAATACCCCGACCAGCTGGGCCTCTTCTTTTTCGCGCACGTTCAAATGGCACTCCGGATCAAGCCTCATGCACATCACTTCGGCCGCCCAACTCAAATAAGTCTCGGGACTGGCATAGCGCAGCAAAGGCGGTTCGAACTTGGACAGCAAGTAATAGACATGGCCGATATAATCGAAATCGTAAATGCGATAGAACGAACCGTACAGCGGTGTCGGCACCGCGAACTGCCCTTTTTCGAACCAATGATCCCTCACGTCGAAAAACGCGGCCAACTCGACTTTTTGGACTTGGGCCGGATCGGGAAGCGCCAACCGGTTTTTCATTAAAATAAAGGTCAGTTTGCCCAGCGATTCGCCTTGGTTGGACAATGGCAGCGACGCGTACGGCCGCTCTCCGCCGATCCCGTTGAAGCTGTGGTCGCATAACCACCGTGCCCGCTCTTCCATGATCCGATGCACCGGTTCAAGTACATTGCCTACCAATACGTCGCGCCTTCCGTCTTCGAACTCGGCGACCAGCTTGAACTCTCCCGCCGACTTCACCGGAACGACGATGCGTAAACGTTTAGATTTTTCCGTATTCAAGGCTTTGAACTTCGGCAGAAGGTCCGTTTCGGTTATCGATTCGGCAGCTGCACCAAACAGCGTGACGGCATGCAGGGCGTTATGCTCCGGCAGTTCGACTTCGGCCCAGAACTTTCCTTCCGTTGTCGTAACCGGCGAATAGTCCCAGTACGGATGTCCGTACATCTTTGCCTTTTGGTAAAATTCTTCTTGATCGCCGAAAGGAGCAAACACGAAACTCCATCTTTTCTCTTCTGTCGGTTCAAGCTTTAGCGAAGCGTAGCCGTCTCCGTAGATCCAATCGTGCTCAGCCGACTGAGGCATGGAGCTGCCGTCTTCCACCAGGGAAAGCCGATGATACAGTATTCCGTCCAGCGAAGGAGAGACCTGATCCAAAAAGCGATTCAGATAGCTGCAGTGCGTCCCCAACGCGCTCACCCGTTCGCCAGTGCTGTAGATGCCCAGATGAGGCGCCGCATCGCTTCTGCGTACGGCCGCGAATTTGGAGAAGTCCCCGCCCAGATGCGGAAATACCGCGCAGGAATGGTTCATGTTCCGGGGTACGCTGCGATCGCGGAACATGATATAAGCCAGCGAAAACCAGCTGTGGAACCCGGTGACGTTAACAGCTTCGCCCGTCGGATTGGAGCAGCGGATATGCCACGTCCACTCGCCTTCGTCCGTCAACAAATACTGCATGCGAACCTCGAATTTGGGATGCGCAAAAGTGACGATTACCGCTTGATCGCCCACCCCTTCGAGATGCGGCTTCAAGTTGACGCTCTCGATCGTCTCGCCGTCGACCTGTGCGGTCCACTCTCCGAAGCTCTTATGATGATTCGCGTAGCCGGCTTCTTCCGCATACTCCGAATCGATGACCCAGTTCATCTGTTCGGGGTCTTCGAGCAGGAACAACGATTCGACCGTCCCCTGATCGGATACAGCCATTTTAAACGTATCGTTATAAAGATGTCTCAAGTGTATCCTCCTTATATTTGCGGTGTTTAAACGTTTAAATATTTTACTCATTCTAGCACAGCGTCAAATCTTGATCAACTTGTTTATTTTGAGCCCGGAGTCTAGGCCAGTCCAACCCTTCGAGCGGCATCTACCTCCACTTTTTTACGCAAAAAAAAGAAGCTATGCTCTTGCTATAGCTTCTCCGGTTCGATTTGGGCGACCGATTCCCGTTCGATCAAGGTGCAAAGAGGAGCTTCTTCCTCCGGAACGGGTTGGCCGTCGATCTTGCTGCGCAGCGTCTTCATGGCCAGAATGCCGATCTCGTGCAGGGGAACGTCCATCGTCGTAATGCCGGGGCTCAAGTATGCGCTAAATTCCCGGTTGTCGAACCCGATCAACGACAGGTCGCTTGGTACGCTCACCCCTTGTTCCGCAGCTGCCTTCAAAGCGCCTACGGCCATCAAATCGTTCATGATCAAAAGAGCCGTAGGCCGGTTCGTAAGCTGCATAAGCTCGCCGGTGAGCCGATACCCGGACTCCGAGCCCCAGTTGCCGATTCGTATGAACTGCGGATCAAACGGCAGCTGGAATTCGGTCATCGCTTTGTAGTAGCCGTTGAACCGCAGCCTGGAAGGGATCGAATCCATCAACCCGCTGATGATCCCGATTCGGGTATGTCCTTTGCCGACCAGGTAAGTCATGGCATCGTACGCGGCCTGCTCGTCGTTGTATTGGATAGAACTTTCGCCCTCCGCATAGCAATACGTGTACACGATCGGTTTCTCGTACGTATTGATCAGCCCCGTAATATCGCGTGCATGAACGCCTACGTAGATAATACCTTCCACTTGCTTGGATAAAAGACTGGAGACGGCTTCCTGCGCCCGCTTCTGATAAGCTTCCGTATTCGCGTAATCGTACCCGACCCGCTTTTGCAGACGCAGGTTCGTCAGCAGGATCTGCAAATCGTTTTTCTCGGCGTATTCGTTTATTCCGTCGATGATTTCGGGCGCGTTAAAAACGGTGATGTCTTCCGCGATAACCCCGATCGTATTCGTTTTGTTGCTTTTGAGACTTTTGGCAATATCGTTCGGCATATAATTGAGCTCTTCAATGACCTTCAGTACTCTTTCTTTGGTCTTGAAGCTGACGTTACGGGTACCATTCAACACATACGAAACGGTTGCTGTCGATACTTCCGCGTGCAGGGCGATCTCTTTGATCCCGATTTTTTTCATCTTTTTCACCTTTATCGAACATTTCACATTATCACTCATTATAGCATTTACAAAATCCGGATTCAAACCAACGTTAAAATAAGCAAGAAAAACCACTACCGATTAAAATCGATAGTGGTTTCTTTGGCTTGGCGGCTTCCTACTCTCCCAGGACCCTGCGGTCCAAGTACCATCGGCGCTAGAGGGCTTAACGGTCGTGTTCGAGATGGGAACGTGTGGAACCCCTCTGCCATCACCACCAAACCTA
>NZ_VPFK02000005.1:0-54330 GCF_008634075.2 Saccharibacillus sp. WB 17
CGCCGGCGCCGGCGCCGGCCGCCGCCGATGCCGCCCAGCCGCCGCCGGCTCCGCCCGCGAAGCCGAATGCCGACAGCGGCCCCGCTTCCGGCCCGCCCGGCGCCGCCGGCAACAATCCTCCCGCTTGCGCGGCGGAAGCGTTCGTCGGCGCTGCGGCAATCGGGCTGCCGCCCATCTGCCCGGTCAGCCGGCCGATGCCGTTGTAGCCGAGCGCAAGTTCCAGCACGGAATTGTGCATGCTGCTGCCCACATAGGGGCGTTGGTCGGCCGGCGTGGCGTCGACGAACGTCGCCCACGAGAGCGAGACGGCGACCAGCACCGCCAGGGCCGCCGCCGACTGCTTCAGCAGGCGTCTCCACGGCAGCGTGCGAGCCGCCAGTACAAACAGCGCGAACGCCGGCAGCACGAGGTAAGCCTGCATCATCTTGACGTTGAAGCCGACGCCGACGAGCGCAGCCGCGGCGCACAGCAGCAGCGTACTCTCGGTGCGTACGGCCCGCTTCAAGGCGAGGGTCGCAAGCAGCACGCAGAAGAGCAGCACGCTGTCGGCGTTGTTGGTCCGGCTGACCGCCGCGGCGATCGGCGTCAGCGTCAGGATCAGCGCGGACAGCCGGGCCGCCGCCAGACCGAACGAAGGCCGCACGAGCAGGTAGAGCAGCACGACCGAGCCGGCGAACGCCAGCGCGGACGGCAGCGCCAGACTCCAGGCGTGCAGACCCAGCAGCTTGACGCTGATCGCCTGCAGCCAGAACGCGACCGGCGGCTTGTCGATCGAGATAAAGCCGCCGGGATCGAACGCATTGTACAAAAAGTTGTGGAAGCTCTGGCTCATGCTGACGGCCGCGGCCGTGTAATAAGCGTTGAGATAGCCCGATTTGTCGATCCGCAGCAGCGATAGCAGCAGGGCCGCGAAGGCAAGCGCCGCGGGCAGCGGATCGATTCGGCGAAGCGAAAACAGATTCATGCGCGATTCCTCCGGTCGGGCAGGAACAGGCGGACAGCGTCGCGGTCCGCCTGTTTGCCGTGCCGCTTTGTTTGCTTCCGAGTATAAGCCTCAAGCCTGAGCGGAATCTGAAAAGGCGCTGAACGAAAGCTGAATGTTTGCGCCGGCGCCGGAGAAGTTTTCTTTTTTACCGGAAAGTCTATACAAAAGGAAATAAAAGAACTAAAATGAACCTATATAAACGTTCATTTGCGTATTTGCGCTGGATAGCAGCATGAATGGTCCGCCCGGCAAGTTCTTCACACTCCCAACCCGAAAGGATGAATGTTATGGAAAACCGTTATGCTTCGCACCCGAACGCCGTCAAGACTTTTGATACGACCCAACTGCGGGAGGAATTTTTGATCGAGACGCTGTTTGCGCCGGATCAACTTGTAACCGTTTACTCGCATGTGGACCGTTATATCGTCGGCTCCGCCGTGCCCGTATCGGGCGAGATCAAGCTGGAAGTCGATCTCAAGCAGATCGGCGCGGACTACTTCCTGGAGCGGCGCGAAGTCGGCATCATCAACGTGGGCGGCGAAGGTTCCGTGACGGCGGACGGCGAGACGTTCGAAGTCGGCAAAAACGAATGTCTGTACGTCGGCCTCGGCGTTCGCGACGTGACGTTCCGCAGCGCGGACGGCGGCAGCCCGGCCAGGTTCTACCTCGTCTCCACGCCGGCCCACAAAGCGTATCCGACCCGCAAAGCCGGTCAGGGCGAAGCGATCAAAGCGCATCTGGGCAGTATCGACAGCTCGAACGAGCGCACGATCAACAAGTACATCCTGCCGGGCGGCATCGAGAGCTGCCAGCTCGTCATGGGCATCACGGAGCTTGCGCCGGGCAATATGTGGAACACGATGCCGTGCCATACGCATAACCGCCGCTCCGAAGTGTATCTGTATTTCAATATGCCGGAAGACGCCGCGGTGTTCCATTTCATGGGCGAGCCGCAGGAGACGCGCCATCTGGTCGTACGCAACCAGCAGGCCGTCATCTCGCCGAGCTGGTCGATCCACAGCGGCGTCGGCACGAACAATTACACGTTCTGCTGGGCGATGGGCGGCGAGAATCAGCTGTTCGACGATATGGACGCGGTGGACATGAAAGACTTAAAATAGAGCCTAATCACTTTTTGCGGAATAGGGGCTATATCGACACATGAACGCACTCAAACGGCACGAGAAAATTATGGAAATCCTGATCGAACGGCAGGAGATCGGCGTGGGCGAATTGAGCTCGCTGCTGGACGTGACCGGCAAGACGATACGGGAAGATCTGGCGCGGCTCGAAGAGAAAGGGCTGCTGACGCGGGTGCACGGCGGAGCGATGCTGGCGCAAAACGACCAGTTCGGCATCTTGTCGCCCCGCGGAACGGGAGACCGGCACGCAGCGGAAAAAGCGGAAATCGCCGCCCGCGCGCTGCGTTATATCGAGCCGGGCGACATTATCGCGCTCGACGGCGGCGGGACGACGCTGGAGATGGCCCGCCAGCTGGAGAACGCGCCGCTGACCGTCATCACGAACGACCTGTTCATCCTCAGCGAGCTGGCACGCAAAGACCGGATTCGGCTGGTCGTGCCGGGCGGCGAGCGCGTACGCAACGTGCTGATCGGACCGGGCAGCGCGGACTTCGTGGGCGGGCTGAATATCAGCAAAGCGTTTCTGTCGGCGACCGCGCTGCATGCGGAACTGGGCGCTTCGATCTATACGGGCGATCTCGTGCCGTACAAAAAGGCGCTCGTCCGCACGGCCCGGCACGTATACGGCGTAGTCGAGCACCAGAAATTCGGCAACTTTGCGCTGTGGACGTTCGCGGACTGCGCGGACCTGGACGTGATCATTACCGACGGCGGGCTGGACGCGGCGCAGAAAGAGTTTTTTGCGCAAAAAAACATCAGGCTGGACGACGGAAGCGGAGAACCGGGCCATCCGGCGTAATCCGCTGCCGCGGTTCGGCGATATTCGGGAGGCACTCATGGGCATATTCGATCTAAGCGGCAAAGTGGCAATGGTAACGGGAGCAAGCGGCGGACTCGGGCAGGGGATGACGCTGGCGCTTGCGGAAGCGGGCGCGGACATCGTCGCCGTCTCGTTCAGTTCGTGCGCGGACACGGTAGCAAAAGTACGGGCGCTCGGACGCCAGGCGTATGAAATCCAGGCCGATCTCAGCCAAAAAGAAGGACTGGAAAACGTCGTGGCCCGTGCGCTGGAAGCGGCGGGACGCATCGATATTCTGGTCAACAACGCAGGCATCATCCGGCGTACGCCGATCTCGCAGCACAGCTGGGACGATTTCGACGACGTGCTGGATCTGAACCTGAAGACCGTCTTCTACCTGACGCAGCTCGTCGGCAACCATATGGTCGAGCGCGGCAGCGGCAAAGTGATCAATATCGCGTCGATGCTGTCGTTCCAGGGCGGAATCAACGTGCCCGGCTATACGGCGAGCAAGCACGGCGTAGCCGGGTTGACCAAAGCGTTCGCGAACGAATGGGCTTCCAAAGGCGTGCAGGTGAACGCGATTGCGCCGGGCTATATGTCGACCGACAACACGGCGCCGATCCGCGAAGACAAAGAGCGGACCGATTCGATCACGACCCGCATACCGGCGGATCGCTGGGGCACCGCCGAAGACGTCGGCGGACCGGCCGTGTTCCTCGCTTCGTCGGCGGCCGATTACGTGAACGGTCATGTGCTCTGCGTCGATGGAGGCTGGATGAACCGCTAGACGGCCCGCACCCCACGAGGAGGAATCATAAGATGAAACTTGGCATTCTGGCCCATACGTACGGCAAGCTTCCGGCGGCGGAACTGGCGCGCAAAGTGGCGGACGAAGGCTTCACGTCCGTGCAGCTCGCGCTGCTCAAAGCGATCGGGGATATCGACTGCTCGCCCGGCAAATTGAGCCCGGGGCTTGCGAACCATATCGCCGAGACGTTCGACCGCGAAGGCGTGCGCATCGCCGTGCTCGGCTGCTATATCGATCCGGTGCATCCGGACGAGAGCGTGAGGCGCGCCGAAATCGCGCGCTTCAAAGAACATCTGCGCCTGGCGCGCGATTTCGGCTGCGGCCTCGTGGCGACGGAGACCGGTTCGATCCGGACGTACGCCGAATATCATCCGTCGGATTACGAAGCACGCGGCTGGGGCATCCTGCGGGAGAGCGTATCCGAATTGGCGGAAGAAGCGGAGAAATGGGGCGTGAAGCTGGCGATGGAACCGGTCGCCGGCCATACGCTGCATTCGCTCGACCATTTCCGCCGGCTGCTGGAAGAAGTGCCGTCTTCGACGATCGGGCTGCTGTTCGATGCGTGCAACCTGCTCAACGAAGAGCGGCTGCCGCAGCAGGATCGACTGATCCGTGACGCGTTCGAGACGCTGGCCGACAAAATGGTGCTGATTCACGCCAAAGACGTGGATTTCGGCGAAGGCGGGCATTTTGCCGGCAGCGGACAGCCGCGGCTGGATCGGCCGATCGGCGACGGCCTGCTGAACAAGGCGCTGCTGTACCGGCTGCTCAAAGAACGCAAGCCGCACATCGATATTTCGATTGAAGGCGTCACGGCGAGTGAAGCGAAGCGTTCGGCCGATACGCTGCGCCGCATGTACGCGGAAGCCTGAACAGGCTCTACGAAGCGAAGGAATCGGGCGATTCGCGCTTATGCGGGTTCCGGGCCGGGTAATGGGGCGTGAACGTAAACGTCTATCTATACCGATCTACGGCAAAAGGAGCGAACGCAAATGAACAATCACGTGCTGGATTCGGAACAAGTTCTCGTAGCGCTCGTCACCGGCGGAGCCAAAGGCATCGGCCGCGGCATCTGCCACGTGCTGGCCCAAAAAGGCTATCGCCTCGCGCTCACCTATCATTCGGATTCGGATGACCCGGAAGGCATCACCCGGGAACTGAAACATATTTACGCGGCGGACGCGTTTGCGCTGCAAAGCGATCTGACGCAGCCGGGCGAACCGCAGCGCGTCGTCGAAGACGTATTGGAGCATTTTGGCCGCATCGATCTCGTCGTCAATAACGCCGGGCACGGCTTTTCCGGCGAATTGATCGAATTGGAAGAGGAAAAGCTGGCGGCCATGATCGCGCTGGACTACACCGCGCCGGTGCTGCTGTCCAAATACGCGGTGCGATCGATGATCGAGCGCGGCATCCGGGGCAGCGTCCTGTTTATCACTTCGTCCCGCGGCGAACGCGCCTATCCGGGCGACAGCGTCTACGGGGGCATGAAAGCCGCGTTGATCCGCTCCTGCGGCTCTTTCGCCCTGGAATGGGCGCCGCACGGCATCCGCGCCAACTGCGTCGCGCCCGGCGCGACGGTCAACAAGCCGGAGCAGGATGCCCGGACCGAACCGCTGGGGCGGAAGATTCCGCTCGGACGCATGGGCACGCCGTCGGACATCGGCGAAGCGATCGCCTGGCTGGCGTCCGACAAAGCCGCCTACATCACGGGCATCAATCTGCGGATCGACGGCGGGCTGATCCTGCCGGGCATGCCCGAAGACCTGTCCGAAGCCGCCGGTTACGGCTGGGGCTATATGCATCCGAAGCCGGACTGATCGCACGGATTGCGCGGATCGCGCCGATCCTGCGCCGGTCTTCGTCCGGTACCTTATTCAAGCGGCTCCCGTATGCGGAGCCGCTTTGTCGTTTCATAACAGACTAATCGCATCGGAATTTATTTTAAGGTCTTTTCATTCCTGCCCATCTGTGTAAGAATAAGAGCCAAGTACCGCGTTCAAGAACTAAAGACAAGGGGATTTCCCAATCGCTTGAAGGCATCCAGAGCTGCATGCGCAGGCGGAACACATCGAACGGCCGCAAAGCGGCCGCAATCGTTCCGCAGGCGGGAACAGGGGGAGATTCCGTTCACTATCCGGCGCAAGGCGCCGGCATTTCGGGAGGAATCGAACATGACGGAAGACAGAAAGCTTGCTTTTGAGACGCTCGCCGTACACGGCGGGCAGGAGATCGATCCGGTTACGGGAGCCCGCGCCGTGCCGCTGTACCAGACGACTTCTTACGGATTCCGCGATACGGAACATGCCGCGAACCTGTTCGGCCTCAAGGAATTCGGCAATATTTATACGCGTCTGATGAATCCGACGAGCGACGTGTTCGAGCAGCGCGTCGCCGCGCTCGAAGGAGGAGCCGGAGCGCTCGCGACCGCGTCCGGCCAGGCGGCGATCACGTTCTCGCTCCTGAACATCGCGGGAGCCGGAGACGAGATCGTCTCGTCGGCCAGCCTGTACGGCGGTACGTACAACCTGTTTGCCGTTACGCTGCCGAAGCTCGGCATCAAAGTGCATTTCGTCGATTCGAGCGATCCCGAGAACTTCCGCAGCGTCATCAACGAAAAGACCAAAGCGGTCTACGCGGAGACGATCGGCAACCCGCGCGGCGACGTGCTGGATATTCAGGCGGTAGCGGACATTGCCCACGAGCACGGCGTGCCGCTGATCGTGGACAATACGTTCCCGAGTCCGTACCTGCTGCGCCCGATCGAACACGGCGCGGACATCGTCGTGCATTCGGCCACCAAGTTCATCGGCGGCCACGGCACTTCGATCGGCGGCATTATCGTGGACGGCGGCAAGTTCGACTGGGCCGCGAGCGGACGCTTCCCGGGCTTGACCGAGCCGGACCCGAGCTATCAAGGCGTCGTTTATACCGAGGCGGTCGGCCCGATCGCCTATATCATCAAAGCGCGCGTGCAGCTGATGCGCGATCTGGGTGCAACGATCTCGCCGTTCAACTCCTGGCTGCTGCTGCAAGGGCTGGAGACGCTGCATCTGCGGATGGAGCGCCACAGCCAGAACGCGCTGGCCGTCGCCAAGTTCCTCGAAGGCCACGAGCGGGTCGAGTGGGTCAGCTACTCCGGCCTGCCAAGCCATCCGTCGCATGAATTGGCGCAGAAGTATCTGCCGAAAGGGCAGGGCGCGATTCTGACATTCGGCATTCAGGGCGGAATCGAAGCCGGCAAAAAACTGATCGAGAGCGTCAAGCTGTTCTCGCATTTGGCGAACGTCGGCGACTCGAAGAGTCTGATCATCCACCCGGCGAGCACGACGCACCAGCAGCTCGGCGAGCCGGAACAGATCGCGTCCGGCGTCCTGCCCGGCATGATCCGCCTGTCGATCGGCACCGAATCGATCGACGACATCCTGCACGATCTGGAGCAGGCGATCGCGGCTTCGGGCCAAGCCTGATCCCTGATCCCTGATCCCCGAACCGCCTTCGGCCGCCGGGGAAGAACAGGGAACAACGCGAACGGTCGCGTGAACGGCCGCATGAAGAACGACAGAAAAGCCCATTTTCCGCCGCGGCGGAAAATGGGCTTTTCGCTGCGCCGGCAGGCGGGCGGTTCATGAAATCTTCATTTTCATAGTGGGAAATTCAACTTGACACAATACATTTCAGGACCCATAATGAGAACTACATTGTAATCATTATAAAATAGGAATGACTGAGAAAGAGGAGGATCACCGTATGTATAAATCGATCATTGTCGGTACCGGACCCGCCGGACTGACTGCTGCTATCTATCTGGCTCGCGCCAACATGAGCCCGCTGATCATCGAAGGACCGCAGCCGGGCGGACAGCTCACGACGACGACCGAAGTCGAGAACTTCCCGGGCTTCCCGGACGGCATCATGGGCCCCGAATTGATGGACAATATGCGCAAGCAGGCCGAACGTTTCGGCGCCGAGTTCCGTACGGGCTGGGTCGAGAATGTCGATTTGTCGCAAAGACCTTTCAAGCTTAACGTGGAAGGGCTGGGCGAACTGGTCACCGACACGCTGATCATTTCGACCGGCGCAAGCGCCAAGTACCTCGGCATTCCGGGCGAAGAAGAAAATATCGGCATGGGCGTGAGTACCTGCGCCACGTGCGACGGATTCTTTTTCCGCGGCAAAGAAATCATCGTGGTCGGCGGCGGCGATTCCGCGATCGAAGAAGCGAACTTCCTGACCCGCTTCGCCACCAAAGTGACGCTCGTGCACCGCAGAGGCGAACTGCGCGCATCGAAGATCATGCAGGATCGGGCCCGCCAGAATCCGAAGATCGAATGGGCGCTCGACCATACGCCGCTCGAAGTGGTCAAAGGCGGCATGGAGCTGCAGGGCCTCAAAGTCCGCGACAACCGCACGGGCGAAGAGAAGCTGCTCGAAGCAAGCGGCGTGTTCGTCGCGATCGGTCACCATCCGAACACGGGCTTCCTGAACGGGCAGGTCACGACGGACGAGAACGGCTATATCGTCGTGACGCCGGGCACGAGCGAGACGAACATTCCGGGCGTGTTCGCCTGCGGCGACGTGCAGGACACTCGCTACCGCCAGGCGATTACGGCTGCGGGCAGCGGCTGCGCCGCGGCGATGGACTGCGAACGGTTCATCGAGAGTCTGGAATTTGCCGAAGCTGCGGCCGAAGCCGAAGCGGTCGTCTAAGCATCCATCCAAGCATCCAACCCGGCATCCGTTACGCCAGACCTGTTCTTTTTCACGCTTCCGATCGTTTCCGCGCTTGGTATTGCGGAGCGATCGCGTTACAATATAAGACGACGGATATCCAATCAACAGCCAGTCCAATAATAGAGCGAAAAGGTGGAGAGAGTATATGGCAACCGCAATCGTATACACCAAAACGACTTGTCCGCACTGCACGCAGGTCAAGACTTATCTGAATGCAAAAGGCGTCACGTACGAAGAGCGCAACATCGAGCAGAGCGACGCTTTCGCGCAGCAGGTGTGGGACATGGGCCTGCGCGCCGTACCGGTTACGGTAATCGGCGACGCGAAGATCGTGGGCATGAACAAGCTGCAGCTGGAAAAAGCGTTGAACGCGTAAATCCGGATTTCAAGCGAACTGTTTGAGCGAACTATCATCACGCATAAGCAAATTGAAAAGGCGAAGCCCCTTGGGGCTTCGCCTTCAGTGTGTCGGGAAACCCGGTTCTCCAGCGCGGAGAATCGGGTTTTTTGCATGAACGGTGGATACAGGGCAAGGGAGGTGTGAGCATTCTAACGGATTCAGAGGACGCTTGGAATGAAATGGGGCTTGTTTTTGGCGAAAAAAAGGCGATAAAAAGCGGCTAACGGAACTACGATCCGTTAAAAGTTTGGGGAGGCTTGGTTGGGTGTTCTAAAGGACATACAATCCGTGAGCCGAGCCGAGTCGGATTGCTCTTTTTATCGGCAAGCGTGGAGGCTCGTCAGCGCCTTGCCCGGCGCACAGCGTGCCTGGCCGCTTAATCCGGATCAAAAGTCAGCATTTTATGCGAAAAAGCTGCTCAAAAAGCAAAAAGCTGACCGGAAGTCAGCTTTTTACTTCGATGTAGCCTGCCCAAAGCGAATTTTGAAGAAAAAGTGGACGGGAAGTCAACATTTCCTCCGAACAAGCCGTTCAAACAGCAAAATGTGGATTCCAGATCAGCATCAGGCAGGAGAGCCTTTTTCGCTTGTCCGTGTTCGGACGTTCAGTTGGCCTGTCGGCGTCTCGCTGCCCGCTACAGCGAGACGCGGACGCGGCCGAGAAACTGCGAGACGGCCAGATGCGCCGCGCCAAGCGCCGCCGAGCGGCTGCCCAGCTCCGAGAACGAGACGGCCAGCTCGCGCCGGTGATACGGCAGCGCCCGCTGCGCGATCTCCGCGAGCATGGCGGGCTCGATCCAGGCTTTCGCTTCGGTCAACGGCCCGCCCACGACGATCTTCTCGGGATTGAAGCCGTTGACGAGATTGGTGATGCCGATCCCGAGCCTGCGGCCGATCTCGGCGTACATCGCAAGCGTCCCGGCATCGCCGAGGCTCGCCCGCTCCGTCAGCTCCCGCGTCGTGAGCGCCGGCATGTCCCGCGCCGGCTCCGCCTGCTCCAGTCCGTCGGCATAGGCGTAAGCCCGCTCCGACGCGTACAGTTCCCAACATCCCCGGCTGCCGCAGCTGCACAGCCGGCCGTCGCTTTCGATCGACATATGGCCGGTCTCGCCGGCGTAGCCCCACGCGCCTTTGTACAGCTGTCCGTCGATAATCATGCCGGAACCGATGCCCATGCCCGCGCTGACGTAGACGAGATGCCGCACATGCCGGCCGGCGCCGTATTCGCGTTCGCCCGCCGCGCCGGCATTCGCTTCGTTGTCGACGACGACGGACACGCCGAATTCGGCTTCGAGCCGACTCTTGAGATCGACGCCTTCCCAGCCGAGGTTGGGCGCGTACAAGATGACGCCTTCGTCGTCGACCATGCCCGGTACGCCGATCCCGATGCCGATCAGCCCGTACGGCGTATGCGGCGCCGCTTCAAGCAGCGGCGCGGTCACTTCCCGGATCGCCGCAAAAGCCGATTCCGGATCGTGATCCGCGAGCGGCGCGCTGCGTTCCAGCAGGATGCGTCCGCGCAGATCCGTCAGCGCCGCCTTAACCGCATTGACGCCGAGCTCGATCCCGACCGCGCAGCCCGCCGCGGCGTTGAACAGCAGCATGAGCGGCTTGCGCCCGCCGCTGGATTGTCCCGGCCCGGTCTCCTCGACCAGCTGCTGCTCCAGCAGTTCCGTCGTCAGGTTGGAGACGGTCGCCTTGTTGAGTCCCGTCCGTTCCGAGACGTCCGTACGCGACAGCGGCCCTTTTCTGCGAATCGTGTCCAGCACGATCGATTTGTTCAATTTTTTCACGAGCGCCTGATCCCCGGTCACCCTCATTTCGATTCCTCCATCCGTGCCTCAAACCTCTTGTTATCTTAATCCAAACGTTCCGGGAAAAGAAGGTCGCCGCGCAAACTCCCTGTGCCGTACAGGTTGGTAGCGCTATCATCTTCTGATTCTAACGTACCTGAAGTTTTTGCGAAAGACTTAGTTTATCCAATAGACAAAGTTTTTACGATGTGCTAGGATATCCATGTAAACGATTTCCGCGAACCTATGAGGAGGCATTTCTTACATGGCTTATTTTGAAAATATCGGTAAAGTGGCTTACGAAGGCAGTCAGTCGCAAAATCCATTCGCTTTTAAATTTTACAATGCGGACGAGGTTGTCGCAGGCAAGAAAATGTCCGAGCACCTGAAATTCTCGATGGCTTACTGGCACACGCTGACAGCGGAAGGCAACGATCCGTTCGGCGACACGACGGCGATCCGTCCTTGGCATTCCTACAAAGGCATGGACATGGCCAAAGCCCGCGTCGAAGCCGGCTTCGAGTTCATGGACAAAATGGGACTGGAATACTTCTGTTTCCACGATATCGACATTACGCCTGAAGGATCGACGCTCAAGGAGTTTTTCGCGAACATCGACACGATCGTCGACCTGATTGAGACCCACATGAAATCGACCGGCAAAAAACTGCTGTGGAACACGGCCAACATGTTCACGAACCCGCGCTTTGTGCACGGCGCGGCCTCGACGAACAATGCGGACGTCTACGCCCACGCAGCGGCCCAAATCAAAAAAGGTCTTGAAGTCGGCAAACGCCTCGGCGGCGAGAACTACGTCTTCTGGGGCGGACGCGAAGGATACATGTCCCTGCTCAACACGGACATGAAGCTGGAGCAGGACAACATCGCCCGCATGTTCCACATGGCGGTCGACTATGCCAAGGAAATCGGCTTCGATGCCCAATTCCTGATCGAACCGAAACCGAAAGAGCCGACGAAGCACCAATACGACTTCGACGCGGCGACTTCGATCGCATTCCTGCAAAAGTACAACCTCGACAAAGACTTCAAGCTCAACCTGGAAGCCAACCACGCGACGCTTGCCGGCCACACGTTCGAACACGAACTGCGCGTAGCCCGCATCAACGGCATGCTCGGTTCGCTCGACGCCAACCAGGGCGACATGCTGCTGGGCTGGGATACCGACGAGTTCCCGGTTAACGTCTACGATTCGACACTGACGATGTACGAAGTGTTGAAGAACGACGGCCTGGGCAAAGGCGGCATTAACTTCGACGCCAAAGTTCGCCGCGACTCTTTCGAAGCCGACGACCTGTTCCTGGCGCATATCGCCGGTATGGACACGTACGCCAAAGGCCTCAAAGTCGCAGCCAAGCTGATCGAAGACGGCGCGTTCGATAAAGTGATCGAAGAACGCTACAGCAGCTTCTCCGAAGGCATCGGCGCCGATATCGTAGCCGGCAAGACGACTCTGGCCTCCCTGTCGGAGTATGCGATGAATAATGAGAACCCGCGCCCGAATAAATCGGGACGTCAAGAGCTGCTTCAAGCTGTGCTTAACCAATATATTTATGGTTAAAGGAACGAAACTCGCCGACCCCTCCGGGCAAGGCGAATTGAGTTCCCGCGCCAAGCGACAATCTTTACACGCCGGATCCCCCCAATCCGGCTCCGCGCCTAGCGACTTTTAAATGTTTTAAATCTTCTCAAAAAAAGCCGGCAATTCGACCGGCTAAGCCGCAGCTTACGCTTATCTCTGGGTCTGAATCCTTCAGGTTTCACTTGTTTGGTGCTCGTTGAACCTTCGGGCTTCCCCGTTCGGTTTTCATCGAATCTCCAAGAGGTTCCCCCCAGCGATTTCCGCCGCGGCCGTCAGGGTTCCACACATACAGAATCGCATAAGCGATCACCGCTTTATAATCGGACGGCTTCCCGCAAGCTCCCTTCGGGGAGGGGAGCCGTCCTTTTATCTTTATTCGTAAGCTCCACACCCAAAGGAGGAACCACCTATGACTTACGTAATCGGGATCGACCTCGGCACGAGCGCCGTCAAATCGGTGCTCGTAGACCGCACAGGCAACGTCGTCCGCGAAGAATCGGAACAATATCCGCTGTACCAGCCGAAGCCGGGCTACAGCGAGCAGGAAGCGGAAGACTGGGTTGAGAAGACCGTGCTGTCGCTGAACAAGCTGCTCGCAGCAAGCGGCGTGCAGCCGGAAGAGATCGAAGGCATCAGCTTCTCCGGCCAGATGCACGGACTGGTGCTCGTCGGCGAAGACGGCCGGGCGCTGCGCCGCGCCATCCTCTGGAACGACACGCGCACGACGCCGCAGTGCCGCAAGATCGAGCAGGTGCTCGGCGACAAGCTGCTGAAGATCGCGCGCAACCGCGCGCTGGAAGGCTTCACGCTGCCGAAAATTCTCTGGGTGCAGGAGCACGAGCCGGAAATTCTGGATCAGGCTGCGCTGTTCCTGCTGCCCAAAGACTATGTGCGCCTGCGCCTGACCGGCCAGGCCGCAATGGACTATTCGGACGCGGCCGGCACGCTGCTGCTGGACGTGGGCGGCAAGTGCTGGAGCGAAGAGATCGGCGCGGCGTTCGGCCTCAAGCCGTCGCTGTTCCCGGAACTCGTCGAATCGTTCGACGATACGGGCGCGCTGCTGCCGGAGATGCAGCAGCGCACCGGCCTGACGGGCTCGACGCGCGTCTACGCGGGCGGAGCGGACAACGCCTGCGGCGCGATCGGCGCGGGCATCCTGAGCGAAGGCCAGACGATGTGCAGCATCGGCACGTCGGGCGTCGTGCTCTCGTACGAGACGCGCCGCGACCTGGACTTCGAAGGCAAAGTACATTTCTTCAACCATAGCGAAAAAGACGCTTTCTACATCATGGGCGTCACGCTTGCGGCCGGCTACAGTATGCAGTGGTTCCGCGAAACGTTCGGCGGCGGCGTCTCCTTCGAGGAACTGCTCGGAGGCATCGGCGAAGTATCGCCGGGCGCGAACGGCCTGCTGTTCACGCCGTATATCGTCGGCGAACGCACGCCGCACCCGGACGCGGACATCCGGGGCAGCTTTATCGGCATCGACGCCAGCCACAAGCTGCCGCATTTTGCCCGTGCCGTGATGGAAGGCATCACGTTCTCGCTGCGCGAATCGATCGATATCCTGCGCGCGGCCGGAAAGACGGTCGACAAAGTGGTCTCGATCGGCGGCGGCGCCAAAAACAAGGAATGGCTGCAAATGCAGGCGGACGTATTCGGCGCCGACGTCGTCAAGCTCGAAAGCGAGCAGGGCCCGGCGATGGGCGCGGCGATGCTGGCCGCTTTCGGCAGCGGCTGGTTCGAGACGCTGCAGGACTGCGCAAGCGAGTTTATCCGCGAATCGGTGACGTACACGCCGGACGCGGAGCGCGCGCAGACGTATGACCGACTGTTCGCCGTCTACCAGGACGTCTACGGACAGACGGCCGAATTGAACCGCAAACTGTCCGCTTTCCGCGGCGGCAGCTAAAGCCCGCGCCGGGTTCGCACCCGACGTCCATACGATGCGAAAGCCGTTTGCCCGATTTTGGGGCAGCGGCTTTTTGCCGTGCGCACGCGCCAAAATATCGGAAAACAGCAGGAAGTTGCTTTTTGACGGGAGACGTTCATAATAAAATAGGGGGCTTTTTGAGTCGTCCAACCGAATGCCAGACCGAATAAACGACCCAATGAAATGATGCAGCGCGATAACGAAAAACGATCCGAATACCGATATAGGAAAAGAGACTTTCGTCAATAAAGGGGAGAATGCAGGCACATGAAGGGAAAAGCAAAAAGACAGCTGTTGAAAGTGGGCACGGCACTCGCACTGGTGGCGGGAAGCACGGTCGGAGGATTCCAGCCGCTATCGGCGACTCCGTCCGCAAGCGCGGCATCCGTATCGCAGACCCAGGCGCAGGCTCAGCTGCAAAACCAGCTGTTTCAGGCGCTGTCGGCGCATAAGGACAGCGTGAAGCTGACTTATTCCGGCGGGATCGACCAACTGAAAAGAGCGATCGAACCCGCGCTGGACGCGGCGATTGCCCAGAACCCATACATTCATTACACGATGAAAGGCTATGCGTATTCGCTGAGCGGCAGCCGCACGTCCGCCACCGCCACGGTGAAGCTGACGTACCGGGAAACGGCCGAGCAGAGCGCTTACGTCCACCAGCAGGTCGGAGCGGCGCTCAAGCGGATCGTCACGCCGGGCATGAACGATCACCAGCAAGTCAAAGCGATCCACGACTGGGTCGTGCGTACGCTGAAATACGATACGACGCTGTCGAAATTCACGGCGTACGAAGGGCTCAAGACGGGCAGCACCGTCTGTCAGGGCTACGCGCTGCTCACGTACGACATGCTGAAGCAGGCCGGGTTCGAGACGAATATCGTCGAAGGCTACGTCGGCAGCGAAGCGCACGCCTGGAACATGGTGAAGCTGGACGGCAAATGGTATCAGATCGATACGACATGGGACGATCCGGTGCCGGACCGCGGCGATCGCGTGTCGACTTCGTATTATCTCGTGACCGACGAGCAGTTGAAGCAGGATCACACGTGGAAAACGGCCCATTATCCCAAAGCGGTCACGCCCTACAACGAGACGGTGGACAGCCTGATCGCCCAAGGGGTAAAAGGAGCCAAAGAACTGCGGGTCGCGCTCGGCTACTCGGCGACTTCGTCCACGCTCGTCACGACGGCGGCGGTGCTGCAGCAGGTCGTAAAAGCGGCCGACGGCGACGGGCAGAGCAGCCTGACGTTCCGTTACAAAGGCACGAAGTCCAAGCTCAAAAACGATCTGCTGACGTTGTACGGACAGGGTCTGTCGCCGATCGGCTACACGAGCAAATCGCTTGCCGGCGCCAACAACTGGCAGGTTACGCTGTATTGGAGTTAAGGGATACTGAATGGAAATCAAGCGAGCCGCATGAAAGAAAGACAGGCATACGAAAAGAGCCCGCGTACCGGACAACCGGTACCAGGCTCTTTTTTATGGGAGAAGACAGGTTACAGATCGCTGCCGCGCCCGTTCAGGTCGCATTCTTCCAGCGGTACGACTTTGGTGCCTTTGACCCGTTTGTAGCCGAACCACAGGATCAGGAACAGCGGCACGCTCAAGTAAGTCGCGATGAAGCCCATCCAGTCGACGTTTCCGTTCTCGATCGTGGACAGGCTCTGGCCGACGATGACGAAGAGGCAGAGCGCAAAAGCGAACAGCGGTCCGAACGGGAACCAGCGTGCGCGGTAAGGCAGTTCGTCCAGGCTGCGGCCCTGCTTGATAAACGCGCGGCGGAAGCGGTAATGGCTGACCGCGATGCCGACCCACGTGATGAAGCCGCACATGCCGGACGCGTTGAGCAGCCAGCTGTAGACAACCCCGTCACCGAAAAACGAAGCGAGGAACGCGAGCATGCCGACGGCTGCCGTCATGATCAGCGCATTGATCGGTACGCCGCCGCGGGTCAGCCGCGCCAGAAACTTCGGCGCTTTGCCTTCGATGGCGAGCGCGTACAGCATCCGGGTGGATGCGTACATGCCGGAGTTGCCGGCCGAGAGCACGGACGTCAGGATGATCGCGTTCATGACGGCCGCCGCGAACGCGAAGCCGGCTCGTTCGAACACGAGCGTGAACGGGCTGACGCCGATCTGGTCCAGCTCGCCGTTCAGCAGGTTCGGGTCGGTGTACGGAATGAGCAGGCCGATCACGAAAATGGCCAGGATGTAGAAGATCAGGATGCGCCAGAATACCTGGCGGATCGCACGTGGCACGTTGCGGCGCGGATCTTCGCTCTCGCCGGCGGCCACGCCGATCAGCTCGGTGCCCTGAAACGAGAAGCCGGCGGCCATGAAGACGCCGAGGAAGGCGAGGAAGCCGCCGTTAAACGGAGCGTCGCCGGTCGTGAAGTTGCTGAAGCCGACCGATTCGCCGCCCATGACGCCGAAGATCATCGCCACGCCGATAATCAGGAACAAGACGACGGTCACGATCTTGATCAGGGCGAACCAGTATTCGGCTTCGCCGTAAGCGCGGACGGACATGGCGTTCAGCAGGAACAAGATGGCCAGGAACAGCACGCTCCAGAGAAACGACGAACTGCCCGGGAACCAGTATTTGATGATCAGCGTGGCGGCGGCAAGCTCCGCTGCGATCGTGACGGCCCAGTTGTACCAGTAGTTCCAGCCCATGGCGAAGCCGAGGGCGGGATCGACAAAGCGTCCCGCGTACGAGCTGAACGAGCCGGGTTCCGGCGAGTAGGTCGCAAGTTCGCCGAGGCTGGTCATGAGAAAATAGACCATGATGCCGACGGCGGCGTAGGCGAGCAGCGCGCCGCCGGGTCCGGCTCCGGCGATCGCTCCGCCGCTTGCGAGGAACAGTCCCGTACCGATCGCGCCGCCGAGAGCGATCATGGTCATATGGCGGGCTTGAAGCCCTTTTTTCAGTTGAGACGCCTGAGGCGCTTTTTCGTGCGATGCTGTCATGGGAAGTCAACTCTCCTCGTGTGGGTTTGAAAATCCACGAAAAGAAGCGTACGGCAAAAAGCCGGAAGACGCGGGTCCGCCGGCTGAGGGCTGCTTCCGCATCGCAAAATCGCTTCGTTTCGTGAAGATAGCTCAACATCCGCCCTGCGGCGGATGACAGTTCCGTTCCTTGTCGGAGACGGGCCCAACGCGGGATTCAGGTCAGAGAAATCCGCGCTTCGGCGGGTGCGCCTTTCCAGGCCGGCTTCTTCGGCGCTCTGCTGCGCCTCTGCCGGTGTACTGATCGCCACCGCAACCTCTACCTCATCAACGCTTCGAACTGCGGTGCGATGAGGGAATGCCTATGGAATTCGGACAAACAAGTCCGGAGCAACAAAAAAAGCCCTGTATTCGCAGGGCGAACAACTTTCACAGTATACGGGATTGCCCCGCGTGAGGCAACCCTATTTCGCACAATCTTTCCCGCACCGTGTCCGGCAGACCAAAGGCCGACCGGGCGGCGGTTTTACGCCGGATCGCCCGGCTTCTGGCGGCTTTTGGCCATCTGCTGCCAGATCGTACCGGCCGCTTCCTCGCCGGAATCGATCCGCTCCAGCGCCATGCGCGCCTGCAGCCCGACTTCGAATTCCGGATCGTTCGACGCCTGTTCCAGCGCTTCCCGGGCGTCGGCGGTGCCGACTTCGTACAGGAAGCGCGCGGCGCGCCAGCGGACGATCTTGCTGACGTCGGTCAGCGATTCGAGCATGACCTGGGTCGCGGACGGATCGCCGATGTCCGACAGCGTATCGCCGGCCGTCCGGCGCACGGCCGGCGAGCCGTCCTTCATGGCCCGGAACAGCAGCTGCATCGCGTCCGGCGTCTTGAGGTCGCCGAGATAGACGACGGCCAACCGGCGAACCTGCATCTTGTCGTCGCCGAGCGCGCGTTCGATCAGCGGCAGCGTCTGCTCGCTCGCTTCCATCGCTTCAAGCGCGGCGTAGCGGCGGCGCCAGTCGTCGCCGGCCAGCGTCTCTTCGATCTCGGCCTGCGACCATTCCCGGCGCTGCTCCACGAATTCTTCCGCTTTTGCGCCGTGGGCAATCGCCTGCTTGATGACGCGTTCCAGCCGTTCCTGCGGGAAAGCCGCTTCAAGTTCCTGTTCCACTTCGCGCGCGATATCCGGCAGGTCGCCGTAGCGCACGCCGTAATCGGTCAGCTTGCGTTCCTTGATCATCGTGGCGCTTGCGACTTCCGTCACGGCATCGACGAAACGCTGGGCCAGGCCGATCCGTTCTTCCCGCAGGCCGGATTTGACCCGGATCTGCATCGGGATGCCGCGGAAGAACTGGACGAACACCTGCGCTTCGCCGAAATGGCCGGCCGCGTCTTCGATGTCCGAGTCGACCGGCAGGTCCGAACGGCTGCCGAACACTTCCTGGACGCCGGACAAGATGGCGGGCCAGTCCGCGCCGGGCTTGCGGTCGATCGCCATGAAGTCCGTCGTGTGGAAAATACTTTTGACGCCTTCGACGTGCAGCAGCCGCGCGATGATCGGCGGGGCGGAGCGTTCGTTGTCCAGCGTATATGTTTTGCGAATGCCCGCTTCCAGCGTCTCGTCCAGATGAAGCTTCATCGTATTCGGGCTGGGAGTAGGTTCGATCAATTTGATTTCCATGGGGTAATCAAGCCTCCTTCATATGTTTATTTTACACGCCGCCGTAATAATTGTCACAATCTTGTGCCCGCCGAATCACGAATCGTAAAAAAATTGAGCTTTCTTAGTCGATATAAGGAAAGAGAGGGTAATGAGAGAGAGAGGCAGTCTAGCGAAGGAGGAACGGATATGCCGAAGGTGAAGTACCTGAACGCAAACAATACCCCAATGGGGAAAACGCTCAAAGAACATCGCGACCGGCATCTGCACCGTAGACGCAAAAAGCGCGATTATTCGTATATCATCCCGAGTCAGCCGGCCAAGCTGGATTACCTGACGGACAACCGCGACGATGTGACGATTACGTGGGTCGGCCATTCCACTTTCCTGATCCAGTACGCGGGACTGAACATCCTGACCGACCCGATCTGGGCCAAACGGATGGGCATCGGCAAGCGCCTGACCGAACCGGGCATTCCGATCGAGAAAGTGCCGCCCGTCGATTTGATCCTGATCTCCCATTCCCACTACGACCATATGCATATCGCGTCGATTCGCAAGCTGCAAAGCCCGAAGACGCAAATTATTGTACCGGTCGGCCTCAAGAAAAAGCTGGCGCGCAAGCAGGTCGGTCCCTGCATCGAGCTGGCCTGGTGGGAAGAGATCGTCGTACAAGGCGTGCGTATCACGTTCGTTCCGACCCAGCACTGGACGCGCCGGACGCTGTTCGACGCGAACACGTCGCATTGGGGCGGGTTCGTGCTGGAGCCGGCCGATGCGGTCAAAGTGACGCCCGGCAAGATGGTCGGAACGTCCAAGGCGCCGGCGGGGGAAGCGGCCGAGCCGCTGTCTTCGAACCGGGACAACCTTCCGGAAGAGAACGATAGGGAAGAGGACGACAGAGAAGAATCGGGTGGAGAAGAAGAGGAAGCGAAATGCGGGCGCTGGAGCGAGACGTTGAACGCCAACGTGTCGGCCGACGGCCGGCCGCTTCCGCCGACCGTGTATTTTGCGGGAGACAGCGGTTATTTTGCCGGCTTCCGCGAGATCGGTGACCGCTTCCCGATCCATATTACGCTGATGCCGATCGGCGCCTACGAACCCGAATGGTTCATGGGGCCCCAGCACATGAATCCGGAGCAGGCGCTGCAGGCGTTCCGCGACGTCGGCGCCGAGATCATGATTCCGATGCATTTCGGCACGTTCAAGCTGTCCGACGATACGGCCGAAGAAGCGCTGGCGCGCCTGGAAGCCGAGCGCGAGCGGACCGGCACGTCGCGGGACTGCATCAAGCTCATGGCCCACGGCGAGACGATGATCGTGCACGCGCAGCAGAAGATGATCGAATAGCGGGCCAACCGCCCCGGCGCGCCGGGGCGGTTTTTGGCGCGTCCGGGCGTGGAGGCTGCGAAATTTTGCGGAAAACAGTCAGGAAATGTCTTACGGAGCGCCGTTTTGTGCTATAATAAGCTTTTGAAAAGTACCCCTGATCTTTCGGAATCGAAGGACGACTCAAGCGTTTAACGAAAAGTTTATAATAAAGGATGGGAATACACATGATCAGTACAAGCGGCATTACGCTTCGCTACGGCAAGCGGCCACTTTTTGAAGACGTCAACATTCAATTCAACCCGGGCAACTGCTACGGCCTGATCGGCGCGAACGGCGCCGGCAAATCGACGTTCCTGAAGATCCTCTCCGGAGAGATCGAAGCGAACCAGGGCGAAGTCTCCATCACACCGGGCGAACGCCTGGCCGTCCTCAAACAGAACCATTTCGAATACGACGAGTATCCGGTGCTGGAAACGGTCATCATGGGCCACAGCCGTCTCTATTCGATCATGAAAGAAAAAGACGAGCTGTACGCGAAAAGCGATTTCTCCGAAGCGGACGGCATTCGTGCCGGTGAGCTGGAAGGCGACTTCGCGGAACTGAACGGCTGGGATGCCGAGTCCGACGCGGCTGCGCTCCTGATCGGTCTGGGCATTTCGCGCGACCTGCACGAAAAGAAAATGGACGAGCTGAGCGGCAACGAGAAAGTCCGCGTCCTGCTTGCGCAGGCGCTGTTCGGCACTCCGCAGATTCTGCTGCTGGATGAGCCTACCAACCACTTGGACATCGAATCGATCAACTGGCTGGAAAACTTCCTGATGAGCTACGAAGGCACCGTCATCGTCGTCTCTCACGACCGGCACTTCCTGAACAAAGTATGTACGCATATCGCGGACATCGACTTCGGCAAAATCCAGCTGTACGTCGGCAACTACGATTTCTGGTACGAGTCGAGCCAGCTCGCCCTGCGCCTCGTACGCGACCAGAACAAGAAAAAAGAAGAGAAGATCAAAGAACTGCAGGCGTTCGTGCAGCGCTTCTCGGCGAATGCCTCGAAATCGAAGCAGGCGACTTCGCGGAAGAAACAGCTGGAGAAAATCTCGCTTGACGATATTCGTCCTTCCAACCGCAAATATCCGTTCATCAACTTCAAGCCGGAACGCGAAGCGGGCAAGCAGCTGCTGACGATCGAGAACCTGAGCAAGTCCATCGAAGGCGAGAAAGTGCTCGACAACTTCAATCTGGTCGTCAACAAAGGCGACAAGATCGCGTTCGTCGGTCCTTACGGCATGCCGAAATCGACGCTGTTCGATATCGTGATGGGCGAGATGGAAGCGGACGGCGGCGAATACACATGGGGCGTCACGACGACCCAGGCGTATTTCCCCAAAGACAACTCCGCTTACTTCGAAGGCGTCAACCTGAGCCTCGTCGAATGGCTGCGCCAGTATTCGAACGAGCAGGACGAGACGTTCCTGCGCGGCTTCCTCGGCCGCATGCTGTTCGCGGGCGAAGAAGGCCTGAAGAAAGCAAGCGTCCTGTCCGGCGGCGAGAAAGTGCGCTGCATGCTGGCCAAGATGATGCTCAACGGCGCCAACGCGCTGATCATGGACGAACCGACCAACCACTTGGATCTGGAATCCATTACGGCGCTCAACAACGGCCTGATCGATTTCGACGGCACGCTGCTGTTCGTCTCCCATGACCATCAGTTCATCCAGACGATTGCCAACCGCATCGTTGAGATTACGCCGAACGGCGTCATCGACCGCGTCATGACGTACGACGAATACCTGGAGAACGAAGAAGTCAAAGAACTGCGCAACCGCATGTATACGGTACAGGTGTAAGGTTTCCCCGCCTGATGCCCACGCATTGAAAAAGCCCCTTGTCCGGCACGAACCGGATAAGGGGCTTTTGCTGCTGCCAGGGCGCAAGGATACGTTTATGATCCTCCGGTACGGCGGCGCTGATTATTCGCTTTTTTGTTGTTTTGGGTCGTCAGCTTTTTGGGGTCGTTGCCATGGAAGCCGCTTTTGTTCGAACCGTTCTGCTGTTTTTTCTGCTCCAGCTTGCTGCGGATCGCTTCGGCCAGATCGACTTTCCGGGTTCCTTTTTCTTCGGTCATGCGGAACTCCTCCTCGCTGCGCGGCCCGGATGCCGTCCCTGGGGGACGAACGTTCGGGCGCGGATTTCTTCTTTATCTTATCCGCTTTCAGGCGGCGGGACAAGCGCCAAATTCGGCGTTCGCCCGCCAGGAGGCCCGCCCGTCGATTCGCTGCGCGGGCCTGCGGGCGCAGCGAGCGGCTCCGCATACGGTACGCGCACCAAAAAGCACCGGCATAAGCCGGTGCTTCGAAGGGAAAAGAGCGTGCGAGGAAGTATCGATTACTCGACTACGATCCAAGCCATACCCATCCAAGTGTAGATTTCTACCCATTGGCCGCTTGCAGGATCAGTCTGGCCTTTGCCAGTCGTATCGAGCTTTTGGGGTCCGAGGTAGCCGATCATCGTGCCGCCTGGGGATTTGTAGAACGGCGTCATACCCGTCAATTGAATCGTAGGAGTCGGGTTAACGGATACTTTCGAAGGATCGTTGGCAATAACCGGGCTTCCTGGCATCATACCCGTAGTCGGGTTAACCATGAAGTTCGGCAGAGCGCCGCTGCTGATGCTTTGCAGCAGAGTGTTGAACGCGTTAACGTCCGCAGCTGCCGTGAATGGGTTGCTTGCGCTCGAAGACAGGACGTAAGTCACGCCACCGCTTGTGTTGAGGGCTTTACCCATAGCATCTTTGTTTGTCATGCTGTTCCATACGCCGCTGTCATAGCCGCGGATCGAAGCGAACACGACTGGTGTAGCATTGGAATCCGTAGGAGTGTATGTAAATTCAACCAGGTATACGCCAGCTTCTCCGCGTGCTTGCAGGGCTGCTGCGTCAAACTCTTGGCTTTTTACTCTTTCGTTCCAAGCCGTTGGGTTTGTGAAGCTAAAAGCGTTTTTGCTTGCAGTGAACTTCGAAGAAGTTGTGCCGGTAACCGGAGCGGTGTAAGTCGTGTCCGTAACCGTTGCAGGTGTTGTCGTTGTAGCTGGAGTTGTTTCAGCTGCCGAAGCGGCTGTCGCCATCGTGCCCATCAGCAGGGCCGAAGCTGTAAGAGTAACTAATTTTTTCATAAGGTGAACCTCCTTGGTATTTTGGGAGCTTGTTTGCTCCATCCTGCTATAACAATAAACTAGACCTTAGTCGGTTGAACCATTTCTTCACAAAAAAATTACGGAATCGTAACTTGTTTTTGCAAGCGCTTGAAGTTTACGTCCGCCGCGAGAAAGTTGCTATAATGATAATGCCAGGTAAATTGCTTGAAAAAAGCGTCTGAACAGAGGTCAAAATAGAGGTCGAAAAAAGAAAATGAATTTTGTCGAAAAAACAAAAAAACCGCTCCCGAAGGAGCGGCTTGGCGAAACGTTGACTTGCTGCATGCATGTTGTGGAACGTTACCTGCGAGCTCCGCGTCCCCGGCCGAAGAACAGCGAGATGACGAACAAAGCCAGGAACACCCAGAACAAGACTTTGAAAATTGCCGCTGCCGCTTCGATGATGCCGACGAATCCGAAGATGCCGAGCACGACCGCGATCACGAGCAGGATCAAAGACCATTTTACCATGACCTTCATCCTCCTTTCAGTATGTAGAATCAAATGCGGGAAAACCTCAGACTAATAGTAGGAAACCAAAAGGTTTCGAGAAAGCTTCGGGTTCCCTGCGTCTCGTAGACAGACATTAACCGGGCACTTTGTCATTGAAACAAAGCTTACATCGGTATTCATGGCGTTGTTTTCGCTTTTGTTTCGGGTCAAAAACCTCAGGGTAACTATGGAGTAGCGCATGAGAGAGTTTTATCCATTATCGAAAAAACGGACGAGAAGAAAGCGAGGTTTTGAATTTGGAAATTTGGCAGTGGGCTGTGCTTATCGTAGCCTTGGCGTTTGTGGCATTGGTGATCTTCCTGATCAAAATGCTGCAAGCGGGAACCAAGACGCTGGAAAATACGGCACAAACGTTGAAAGAAGTACAAAAGACGATGGACGAGCTGACTTACGAGGTCAAACAGATCGTTCGGCACACGAACGACATCGCGCTGGATGCCAACCACAAGCTCAAACAGTTGGATCCGGTCATGGAATCGGTCAAAAACCTCGGACAGCTGCTTAACGAAGTCACGCTGGTGTCGCAGCAGTATTCGCACCGCATGATCGAAAAAGCGAAGCATCACCGGGAAAACAAAGAAAAGCAAAAACACGAGCATGAAGGTGCGGCGATGCTTCCGGAATCGGGACACAGCAAAACCGTTCGCTCTTACGAAGCCACTTACGGATCGGGAGAAAAAGCCGGTGCGCAAAAAATCGTGCAATGGGTCGATACGGGCGTATCGATTTGGCAGAAGTTCCGCCGCTAAGCGAACCTCGGTCCACATGTAACAAGCAACGACGGTTTGCCGGGGAACGGCGGGACTTCCGAAGGCCCTGACGCGACACGAGAGGATGAGGACCATGTTTACAATCATGATGCTGCTGACCGGAATGTTATCTTCCTTTTCGACGCAGGATTTCGCTCCTTCCCATACTTCGGCTGCCCTAGATCCGCCTGCGATTCAGCAGGCGGGTTCTTTTTTGTCACATCAAGACGTTTCACGCGCGAACCTCTATCCCGCTCCGTCCGGTTTCGAGAGCCTGAACGGGCTGACGCTTCGGGACCGGATCGAAGACGCGGAACGTCTGCACGGTCCGGCTTCCCGGCAGGTGCCGGCCTATATGGGCGGGGAAGAACGCCGCTACGGCGAGGCGAACGTCGGCTTGTACGAAGGCTGGATCTATTACGTGTCCGTGCCGGGCGACGCCGGAAGCTTTACGTTGAACGGACACAAGCTGCCGATGGACGCGGACCGGATTCGCGCGTCTCTCGGAACGCCGGACTTCGAAGCCGAAGACGGGTTCGGGTACGCGCATGACGGCCAGGCGATCAAAATCTTCGTCGAGGCGTCTACCGGAACGGTGCGCAGCGTGGATTTGTTCGACGATACGCCGGTGTAAAACAGCCGAATTGCAAAAAAAACATTTTAACTGTTTCATTCTCGTTTGAAGTGGGTAAAATATAATTTGTGCTTGTAGTAACAATCACCTTGCAAAGGAACGTGCACAAATGGATGCTGCCGATGCCAAAGCATACGCCAAGATCGTGGAGAACGGCCTGCAGGCTGTTGAGACGATTCGTCAACTTCGGATGACACTCGAATTGGGCAAGGTTCTGGTCGTCGCATTGACGCCCGTGCTGTAAGCGCCCTGCTGCGTAAACACGTTTATTTGCCGCCCGGGGGCGGATTCGAAGTATAGATAAGGAATGGGACTTTGCTGCCCATTCCTTATCTATGTTTATGGGATCTTTTACAAGAAGTAGATAATAAGGTTGATGCAGGATGGAACGTCAGATATTCGCTGAAAATAGAGGGTTATAATGCGCAAGCGCATAAACAGAGGGAGAGGATTATGAAGATTCTAGTTGTCGACGACAATCCCACCAACGTCATTATCATTCGCGAAATTTTGAAAAAAGAAGACTATCGCAATATCGAGATCGCGGCTTCGGCCCGTGAAATGTTCGCTATTCTCGGCGTGCCCGATCTTGACCCGCAGGTCAAACCGAAAAATTCGGATATTGACCTTATTTTGCTGGACATGATGATGCCGGAGATGGACGGGATCGAAGCGTGCCGGATCGTGCAGACGTACGAACATCTGCGCGATATTCCGATCATCATGGTCACGGCCGTAGGCGATTCCAAAAAGCTGGCGGAAGCGCTCGACGCGGGAGCCGGCGACTACGTCACCAAACCGATCAACAAAGTCGAACTGATGGCCCGCATTCGCCTCGCGCTGCGGCTCAAGCAGGAGAAAGACTGGCATACCGAGCGCGATCAGCGCATTCAGGACGAACTCAAGCTGGCCGCGCTCGTGCAGAACGCGGTGCTCAGCCTTCCGGTCAACGACCGTAACATCCAGATCGATGCGCTGTACAAGCCTTCGTTCGAGCTGGCCGGCGATCTGTACGCCTGGTATCCGCTTGGCGACGGACGTTACGGCATCATCTTGCTGGACATGATGGGGCACGGCATTTCTTCCTCGCTTTTCTGCATGTTTATCGCGTCCGTCCTCAAAGATACCGTCATCACGTACGTCGATCCGGAGAAAGTCATTCAGGAACTCAACCGCCGCTTCAACCAGCTGCATATCGAGAACCAGCTGATCCAGTATTATTTCACGGCCATCTACATGGTCGTCGATACGCGCTTCAAGCGGATTGACTACGTCAATGCGGGGCATCCGCCGGGACTGCTGTTCCGCGGCAGCGGCGAAGTGGCCAAGCTTGAGCGCACGTCGCATCCGGTCGGCCTGTTCGATCGCATCGACGCCGAGCCGCAGACCGTATCCTACGACGGCGAGAGCCACTTGGTCCTGTACACCGACGGTCTGCTGGAAGCGGTTGACGGCGAGCAGGAAGATCAGCTGAATTTCCTCGTCAATCATCTTCGCGAAGGTCATTCGTTCGAAAAAGAGCGGATGGAAGAAGTGTTTTTCGAAGGGGAAGCGGCGGACGACAAATGTCTGGTTTGGATTTCTTTGAAAGAAGGAGCGGCTGAATAGATGAAAATAAAGACCAAACTGGTCGTCGGGTTTACGGCGCTTTTGATCATCATGCTGTCGCTGTCGCTGGTCAGCTACGATCGAATGAGCTATATGAACGACCAGATCGACCGGGTGTACCAGGAACGTTACATGAAAGTCCGGTACAGCAGCGGCATGCGGGGCGAAGTCAACGGTATCGCCACCGAGCTGGCCAACCAGCTGCTCGGCGGACAGGCTGCCGACTTGTCGGCGAGCCGCGTGCTGATCGAGAACGCCAAAGGCCGCGCCCAGACGTATTGGGATTCGATCACTTCGGAAAAAGGCTCCGCCGAAGAACGCCGGCTTGTGCAGAACGTCGGCACAAGCTGGGAGAACTTCTCGAGCTACGAAGCGAACCTCATGCAGCTGCTTGAGAACGGCGATACCCAGCAGGCCCAGACGTACCGGGATACGACGGGCATCGAGCTTCAGCGGGCGGCGCTCGGCGCGCTGAACGAGCTGGCCAGCTACCAGGATCTGCAGGTCGAAGCGGAAGTGGCCAGCGTCAAGGAAGCGTATGAACGCTCGACGCAGATCACGACGGCTTTTCTCGTCGTCGGCCTGCTGCTCGGGCTTGGTATCATGCTGTGGATCATTCCGAGCGTGACGCGCGGACTGAATACCGTGTCGATGATGATCTCGAGCTTCGGCAAAGGCAAGTTGAAAGCGATCCGCCGGATCAAGGTCAAGTCCAAAGACGAGATCGGCAGCGTCGCTACCGTGTTCCAGCAGATGGCGCAGGACATCGAAGAGAAGCAGCGCCTGGAGCGGGAATACATGGAAGCGCAGAACGACCAGGGCTGGATCAATTCCAACATGGCCCGCATCACAGACGTGCTCAAAGGAATCATGTCGCTGGAAAAAGTGTCGCAGACGTTCGTCAGCGAATTCACCCCGATCCTCGGGGCCGAATACGGCGCGCTGTATTTGGCCGGCACGGACAATCCGAACGAACTGAAGCGCTACGGCTCCTACGCTTTCTCGAGCGAGCCGCGGGCGAAGTCTTCGTTCGCGATCGGCGAAGGGCTGCTCGGCCAGAGCGCGGCCGACCGCCGGACGATTCTGCTGGACGAACCGCCCCAGCAGTATATCGAAATCGGTTCGGCGCTCGGGGAGAGCGCTTCGACCCAAATTCTGATCCATCCGATCGTCGCGGAAGAAGAACTGATCGGCGTGTTCGAAATCGCGTCCCTGACGCCGTTCAACCCGCTGCAGCTTCAACTGCTCGATCAGCTGCTCGCCAATCTCGGCGTCATCTTGAACAATATCAACGGACGGCTGCGCGTGGAAGAACTGCTGCGCGAGTCGCAGGCGCTCACCGAAGAACTGCAGTGCCAGTCCGAAGAACTGCAGACCCAGCAGGAGGAACTCAAGCGCTCGAACGAGAACCTGGAATCGCAGGCCGAAGCGCTGCGGCGCTCGGAAGACCTGCTGCAGCGTCAGCAGGAAGAACTGGAGCATTTCAACACCGAGCTGATCGCGAAGACGCGTGCGCTCGAAGAGCAGGTACACGAGACCGAAGAGAAGAATCGGGAAGTGGAACTGGCGCGCGTCCAGCTGGAACGCCAGACGATGCAGCTCGCCGTGTCGAGCAAATACAAATCCGAGTTCCTCGCGAACATGTCGCACGAACTGCGGACGCCGCTGAACAGCCTGCTCATCTTGTCGCAGCTGCTGGCGGAGAACAAAGACGGCAACCTTGCGCCGAAGCAGGTGGAATACGCGCAGACGATCTACATGTCCGGCGCGGATCTGCTGAAGATGATCGACGAGATTCTCGATTTGTCCAAAGTCGACGCCGGCAAAATGGAACTCAACCGCGAACCGGTGCCGATCGAAGAGATCAAGGCGTTCGTCACGAACAACTTCGGGGCCGTCGCCGAGAAGAAAGGCATCGAGCTGAACGTGGAAGCAAGCGACGCCGAACTGCCGACCGCGCTGCTGACCGACGGGCATCGCCTCAATCAGGTGCTGCGCAACCTGCTGTCCAACGCGTTCAAGTTCACTTCCGACGGTTCGGTCACGTTCCGGATTCGCCAGGCGGACCCCGAATATCTGCCGGACTATCTGGAGAAAAAGCGCAAATTTATCGAGTTCTCCGTCATCGACACCGGCATCGGCATTCCGCAGGACAAGACGGACATCGTCTTCGAAGCGTTCCAGCAGGTCGACGGAACGACCAGCCGCAAGTACGGCGGAACCGGGCTCGGTCTCTCGATCAGCCGCGAGCTTGCCAAGCTGCTCGGCGGCGCGATCGAGCTTGAGAGCGAAGAAGGCCAGGGCAGCCGATTCAGTCTGTACATTCCGAAGCTGAGCGCCTATGCTTCCGGCGAAGACGCCGACGCGCGGGAAGAAGCTTCGGCGCAGTCCCGTTCCGAAGAACGGACATCTGCGCGTTCGGTCAAGCCGGCCGCCGTCGCCCCGATCGAGCCGAAGCCGCAGCAGGCCGATATCGAAGACGATCGGGAAGGGCTCGCCCCGCACGACAAAGTGCTGCTGATTATCGAAGACGATCCGAAGTTCGCTGTCATTTTGCGCGATATGGCGCGGAGCTACGGTTACAAGGCGATCGTCGAAGTGCAGGGCGACACCGGTCTCCAGACGGCAAGAAGCCGGATGCCGGACGCGATCATCCTCGATATCCAGCTGCCGGTCATCGACGGCTGGACGATTCTGAGCGAGCTGAAGAGCAGCTCGGAGACGCGCCATATTCCGGTGCACGTCGTGTCGATGGTCGACGACGTCAAGCAGGGCCTGATGATGGGCGCGATCGCGTACCTCAAAAAGCCGGCCGACAAAGACGGGCTGGAACGCGCGTTTTCCTACATCGGTTCGTATGCGGACAAGAGCCTCAAGCATCTGCTGATCGTCGAAGACGACGAGACGCAGCGCAACGCGATTATCGAGCTGATCGGCCACGACGACGTGGCGATCAAGGCGGTCGGTACCGGCTCGCAGGCGCTTGAAGAACTGCAGCGGCATCATTACGACTGCATGGTGCTCGATCTTATGCTGTCCGACATGACCGGCTTCGAGATGCTGGACCGGATTCGCGAAGACGACCGGCTGCGCGACCTGCCGATCATTATCTACACCGGCAAAGACCTGGATTCCAAAGAAGAAACCAAGCTGCGCCAATACGCGGAATCGATTATCGTCAAAGACGTCAAATCGCCGGAACGCCTGCTCGACGAGACGACGCTGTTCCTGCATCGCGTCGAAGCAGACCTTCCGGAAGACAAACGCAAGATTTTGCAAAAGCTGCACAACAAGGAGACGCTGTTCGAAGGCAAAAAGATTTTGCTTGTCGACGACGACGTCCGCAACGTGTTTGCGCTTTCGAGCGTGCTCGAAGGATACCGCATGGACGTGACCTTTGCCGAGAACGGGCGCGAAGCGATCGAGACGCTGGAAGAACGCACCGATTTCGACCTGATTTTGATGGATATGATGATGCCGGAAATGGACGGGTACGAAGCGATGCGCCTGATTCGGCAGATGCCGGGCTTCGAGCGGATTCCGATCATCGCGCTCACGGCGAAAGCGATGAAGGAAGACCGCAGCAAATGTATCGAAGCCGGCGCTTCCGATTACGTCAAAAAGCCGATCCAGACCGAACAGCTTCTTTCCCTGATGCGAGTCTGGTTGTATTCGTAAGAGCAGGAATTGGGTAATAGACAAGGAATAACGACGATTTTGCACATATCGGGGCTGAATTTATGACATTTAACGATTTTAAGGCATTGTCTTTATCGGAAAAAGAACCCGACCTGACGGAAAGAGAAACGATCGAAGCGGATCTGCTGCTCGAAGGCGTGCACCGGATGTACGGATACGATTTCCGGAATTATGCCCGCCCTTCCCTGCTGCGCCGCATTTGGCATCATGCCCATTCGGAAAACCTTACAACCATTTCACAGCTCCAGGACAAAGTGCTGCACGACCGTTCGTGCTTCGAGCGAATGGTACAGAACCTGTCCATTCCCGTGACCGAAATGTTTCGCGATCCCGAACTGTTCCGGACGTTCCGGCGCGAAGTGGTTCCGATCCTGAGAACCTATCCCTATATCCGCATCTGGCACGCGGGCTGCTCCACCGGCGAAGAAGTGTACTCGATGGCGATCCTGCTGCACGAAGAAGGACTGTACGAAAAAGCCCGCATCTATGCGACGGACATGAACGACCGTTCGCTGCAGCAGGCCAAAGAAGGCATTTACGGGATCGACAAAATGAAGCTGTACACGAAAAACTATTTGGAAGCCGGGGGAACACAATCTTTTTCCGACTATTACACCGCCAAATACAATTCGGTCATGCTGCAGCCTTTTTTGCGCAAGAACATCATTTTTGCCGAGCATAACCTGGCGACGGATCGCTCGTTCAACGAGTTCAACGTCATTTTTTGCCGCAACGTCATGATCTATTTCAACGATACGCTCCGGGATCAGGTGCATGGACTGTTTTACGAGAGTCTCAGCCGTTTCGGCATGCTCGTGCTCGGGTCCAAAGAGTCCATTCACTTCACCCGCTTCAGCGATTGTTACGAACCGCTGGATCGGGTCGAGAAGATCTATCGGAAGATTAAATAGAAAGAGTAGGGGGATTCCATGGGGGTTCAAGAGCCGATTCACATCCTGTTGGTCGACGACCGTCCGGAAAACTTGCTCGCTTTGGAAGCCGTGCTGGGCAGTGAGCGTTATACGTTGATCAAAGCGACTTCGGGCGAAGAAGCGCTGCGCTGCCTGCTCAAAGACGAGTTCGCGGTCATCGTCCTCGATGTCCAAATGCCGGGCATGGACGGAATCGAGACCGCGAAGCTGGTTAAGGCCAGAGAGAAGACCAAGGATATTCCGATCATCTTCATATCCGCCAATAGCAAAGAATCCGAGCATCTGTTTGCCGGATATTCCGCGGGCGCGATCGACTATATGGTCAAACCGTTTATCCCCCAGATTTTGAAATCCAAAATCGAGGGGTTCGTTAGCATGTATTTGGCCAACAAGCGCCTCAAAGATCAGAGTAAGCTGCTGCACCAGAAAACGCAGGAGCTGGAAAAGATCAATGAGGAGCTGGTCAAGGCCAAGGAAGCGGCCGAGATCGCGGTCAAAGCCAAAACGGAGTTTCTGGCCATGATGAGCCACGAGATCCGTACGCCGATGAACGGGGTAATCGGCATGATCGACCTGCTGATGGAAACGGAATTGAAGCCGGAACAAAAAGAATATACGGAAATCATTCGGGGAAGCGCAGACGCGCTCGTGACGGTCATCAACGACATCTTGGACTTTACCAAAATGGAATCCGGCAAAATGGAGCTCGAAGAGCATCCGTTCGAATTGAAGACATGCATCGGCGAAGTGTTCAATCTCTTTACGATGGAGACGGCGCGCAAAAATCTGGAAATGGTGTACTTCACCGAAGATTCGGTGCCGGAACTGCTATATGGGGATATGGCGCGGCTGCGGCAGGTGCTGATCAATCTGGTCGCCAACGCCGTGAAGTTTACCGATCGCGGCGGCATCTACCTCGTCGTCTCGACGCGCGGCGAAGAAGACGGCCGCCTGACGCTGGAGTTTGCGGTCAAAGATACCGGTATCGGCATCTCGCCGGACAAGATCAACCGGCTGTTCCAGCCGTTCTCCCAGCTCGATTCTTCGATGACGCGCAAATACGGCGGCACCGGCCTCGGCCTTGCGATCTGCAAAACGCTCGTCGAAATGATGGGCGGCGAGATCCGGGTCGAAGCGATGGAAGAAGGAGGGGCCACTTTCGTGTTCACGATCCAGGTACAAAGCTTCCAACCGGAAGATCCCGGTCCTTTTCGCGGCGAACCGTTGACGGTGCCGCGCGACAAAGCCGGCATGCCGGCTTCGGTGCTGATCGTGGACGACCATCCGGTCAACCGCAAGCTGATGACGAGCATGCTGCAGAAGATGGACATCTCTTCGGACGCCGCGGAAGACGGCGAGCAGGCGCTTCGTATGTTGGCGAGACGTCCTTACGACTACGTGTTCATGGATTTGCAGATGCCGGTCATGGACGGGCTGGAAGCGACCCGCAAGATCCGGACGCTTTTCGCGGACGATCGCGGACCGGTCGTCGTGGCGATGACGGCCAACGTCATGAACGATATCCAGCAGCGCTGCAGCGAAGCGGGCATGGACGATTACATCAGCAAGCCGGTCAAAATGGCAGGGATCAAACAGGTCTTTTCGCGCCATCGATCGGGGTACGGCGGGTTCGCCATAAAAAAAGCGGCACATTGAATATAAAACCTGATTTTTTGCAACTTTTGGTATCGAAGACGTGGTAAGCTAAGGGTACGCCGGGTTTCAATTGCTTGGTTTATGTTTAATAAGTTTAGAAAACATTTTTTTAGGGAGAATGTCTATGACCACAAATAAAAGCGATAAGTTTAATGCAAGAACGGTTCTGGAAGAAGGCAAAAGCGTTGTTTACTTGAGCGGAGAGCTCGATTTGTCCGTAGCACCGGATTTTCGCCTCGTGATGGAGCCGCTTGTAGGGGACTCTGATGTCGATCTGGTAATCAATCTCAAAGATTTGAAGTACATCGACAGTACGGGAATTGGCATTTTGCTGTCTATTTTGAAAGCCCGGCATTCCGCGAATGCTTCGTTCAGCGTAGCAGAAGTGCCGACACAAATTCAAAAACTGTTTGATATGACAGGCATTGCCAAATTTTTTGAACCCCAAGGGAATTCCCAATAGGAAAGGATCGAACAACGCATGAAAGCAGATCAAACCGTTACCCTCAACTTACCGGCTACCGCCGACTACGTGGATATTGTACGGCTGAACCTGTACGGCATCGCGTCCAAGATGGGCTTTTCCTATGAAGACATCGAAGATATGAAAGTCGCCGTATCCGAAGCTTGCAATAACTCGGTTCTATACGCTTACGGACAGGAAGGAGGATTGGTTGAAGTCATCTTCGGAGTCAACGGAGAAGAACTCACCATCACCGTCAAGGACGAAGGCGTAAGTTTCTCGCTGCCGCAGGAGAAGTCCGATGCTTCCACCCTGCACGACAAAGAACTGCATGACGTGGAAATCGGCGGGCTCGGTTTCTATCTGATGCAAGCTCTGATGGACGACGTTAGCGTTGCCAGCGAGAGCGGAAAAGGAACGCAGGTCATCTTGACCAAGCGTCTCACCAGGAGTGAGGAGAAAGTATGAACGATAAAGTGACCCCGCCTGAATCCATGTCGGAAGCGGTATCCTTGATCTGGGAATATCAACAGACCAAGGATAACGAAATCGCCACGGTGCTCATCAAAAAGTACGAGCCGATGGTCAAGATGGCCGCAGGCAAGATTGCCAGAAACCGGCCCGATCTTTATGAAGACTTGTATCAGGTTGGTCAAATGGCGTTAATCCGCCTGCTTCAACAGTACGATATCCAATTGGGAATTCCTTTTGAGCCTTATGCGATGAAGAGCATGATCGGGCATATGAAGAACTTTTTGCGCGATAAATCGTGGTACATTCAAGTGCCAAGAAGAATCAAGGAAAAAGGAGCGCTTGTCCAACAAGCGATCGACGAACTGACCGTTCGGTTGGAGCGCTCTCCCGATGTCAAGGAAATCGCGCAGTATCTCGACCTCAGCGTAGAAGAAACGGTCGAAGTGCTGGCCGGGCGCGAATGTTACCATTATGTATCTCTGGATTCTCCCCTGTCCCAGGAAGAGAGTGCGGCGACGCTCGGCGAGCTGATCAGTTCGGACGTGAACGATTACGATACGGTCGAACGGCGCATGGACCTTCAGCAGGCTTTGAGCCAACTGAAGGAACAGGAGCAGAAAGTGCTGCTGCTGGCCTTCCAGGAAGGACAATCGCAGCGGGCGATCGCTCAGAAGCTGGGCGTGTCCCAGATGAGCGTATCGCGGATTCAGAAGCGAGCGACCGAGAAACTCAAACAGATCATGTCCAATTCTTCTTCGTTATGATGAATATCGATATAAATAGCCAGGCCGTCTTCCTTGCGTACGCAGAGACAGCCTGGCTATTTTGTTGATTCCGCTGATCGGGATCAGGCTCCGCCGTTTCGGCCCTGCTGAATCAAGCTGCCCATATAGTCGAAGAAATCGCTGACGTAAGGAACGCCCAGGCTGGCCATGACGGAAGCGATCCAGGTCAGCAGCGCGATGACGACGACCGTGCCGACGGACAGGCCCAGACCGCGGGCAATGCCGGCCGTGAAGTTGGAGATGATACGCCGTTTCCAATCGGTGTAGTTCTCGACAAGATCTTTGAAATCGCCTTTTCGCAAAGCGATCGAAATATCTTCCAGCTGCTTGTTCAGTCGGGTCACTTCGTGACGAAGCTCGAACGGGTGATCTTTCGACAGATCCTGGGGACGAAGCGTTCCGTCCTGGGTCCGCTCATTTTGCTCGATCGTTCCGCTGGCGAATCGATCGCCCGGATTCGGTCGGGTCTCTGTAGGTGCCATGGTTGAATACCCCGCTTTCGGTCAAGTTGTTGGAGCTGGGAAGCCGGAGAAGGTCGATAAAAAAAGCCGGCTGATTCCAGCCGGCTTCTAAGCGTGCATCAGGGATTAAAGAACCGGTTTGCCGTTTGTGGAGTTACCGGAGTTCGAATTGCCGGAAGTCGAGCTGCCCAGGTTCGGGGTACCCGGAGTCGTGCTGCCGGAGTTCGATCCGCCCGTATTGGCAGTCTTGATTTCCTTTTTGGCTTCTTCGACTTTTTCGGCCGTTTCTTTCATCGCTTCCTTGTCCGCTTTGGCGGCTTCGTCCGCTACGTCGGCAGAAGCAGATTTGACCGCTTCGCCTACGTCTGCAGAAGCGTCTTTGACGACTTCGGCTACGTCAGCGCTGTTTTTGCGTACCGATTGAACGACGTTCGACGTTTTTTCGGATACGGATTGAGCCAGCGTCGTCGCTTTGTCGCTCACGACGGTAGCAGCCGTTTTGGCTTTGTCGCCTACGAGAGTAGCTGCGCTGGTCGCTTTGTCGCCGACTACCGTAGCGGTATCTTTGACTTTGAGGCCGATTGTGCTGGCCGCACCTTTGGTCTTGTCGGTAGCTACGCCGACTTTGTCGGAGATGTCGCTGCGAAGATCGCGACCCGGTTTCGGTGCGAACAGCAGGGCTGCCGCGGCACCGATCAATCCGCCGATCAGTACGCCTTTATAGAAGGTAGAACCGCTTTGCAATGGGTATTCTCTTTCTGCTTCGTTCATCATCAATCACTCCTTAAGTGTAGTCGGAGGCCGGAAGGCCGTAACCGAATTGGGATGCTGCTGTTTGAACTTGCTTGCGTGTGGATCTTTACGTTACTCGAATCTGTTAAGCTGCGCGTCTGAACGTTCGGGCAAGCAGCTCCGGCACTCGGCTCGCTTCCGTTACCGGCATTCCGCTGCCGACGCCTCGTTCAGCTTGCTGCGCCGCTGCTCTTAATTGCTATATAAACGCTGCTTTTCCCGCTGAAACAGGCAAGCGGCGTATAGCGGTGCAAACGCAGGCGTTTGTGTCAGGTCCGGAAAACGCAAAAACCCGGCTTTTGGCTCGGAAAAGAGCACAAAAGGCCGGGATTGGCATAAGATGTAGGTTCTGGGGAGAGGTTCGGCGATTTCGCGCTTATTTCCGGCGTAAACGGCCCAATTCGGACGCGACCGCTTCCACTTCGGAAATACTGAGAGTAGGCTTGCTCATGACGACTTCATAGACGTCTTGAATGTCTTCGTACTGCTCGATCGAAAACGAGGAAGACTGCATCGCCGCTCCGGAAGCCATGCGAAGCTTGGTCTTGATGCCTTCGATCATGTATTCTACGTTTTCTTGCGTTTTGTTGGACAAATCCATGCGTAATCTCCTTCCGTCATCCTTTTCCGTCGATAGACCCGACGGCTCATGTTCCCCATTGTAGCACGATCCCAAGACGGACTCACCTTTTTTTGCAGAACACCGGTCAAGTGGGTTAAAATCGTAAGGAATGCGGCGCGCGCGTCCCGGACGCGCGTACGGCTTAACCGGGATGAAGAGGAGAACGAAAGAGTGAGCATAAGCGAATCGGTATGGGCCCGAACGGACGGCGGCAGACGACAAGACCGCTTCACGGGGATCGGGCCGCTGTTTGCGGAACTGGCGGATCGGCATGGCCCGGAACAATTGTTGTTTTTGTGCATCGGCACGGACCGCTCCAGCGGGGACGCGTTCGGCCCGCTGGTCGGGACGCGGCTGAAAGCGGCCGGATTTCCGCATGTCGTCGGAACGCTGGAGAAGCCGTGCGACGCGACCAATCTGGGGACGATCGCCGCTGCGCTGCCGCCCGAACTTACCGTCGTGGCCGTCGATGCCTGCCTCGGCAAGCCCGGTTCGGTCGGTACTTTTGTGGCGCTGCGCGGGCCGCTCGTTCCGGCCGCTTCCATGAAAGGGGCTTTTGCCCCCGTCGGCGCCTACAGCATTGCGGCAGTCGTCAATATGAACGGGCCGAAGCCGTATCAGACGCTACAAACGTCGTCGCTGCGCCTCGTGCTGGATATGGCCGACCGGGCTGCGGCCGCGGCGGAAGCGGCATTCGGATTGGGACCCGGCGATTTCGTTCGGCGTCCCCAAGATTTTCACGAACGTCCATAAGATCTTCATGAGACAAGCGTCCATCCTACGAAAGAAGGTGCCAAAATGGAAAGACGGCAATCGCAACAACTTCCGATTCGATACGTGGATCGCGGAACGGGGCCGGTCGTAGTCCTGCTGCACGGCTTCGTCGGCAGCGCCGATTATTGGGAGCGGATCGTTCCGCTGCTGGAGAGACATTTCCGCTGCATCGTGCCGGACCTGCTGGGACACGGCTTGTCGGATGCGCCGGACGGCCCGTATACGATCGAGCAGATGGCCGACGGCGTCCTGCAGCTGCTGGACGAATTGAAGATCGAGCGCGTCGTGCTGCTCGGACACTCGATGGGCGGCTATACGGCGCTGTCGTTCGCGGAACGTTATCCCGAGCGGCTGTCGGCTTTCGGGCTGATCCATTCCATGGCGCTGCCCGACGACGAAGCCGGCCGCGAGAAGCGCACGGCCGTGGCCGAGCGGGTACGCCGCGAAGGGGTCGGGCCGTTCGCGGAGCAGTCCGCGCCGAATTGGTTCGCGCCGGAGAACGCGAAGTCGATGCACGCGGAACTGGAACGCGTGATCGGGATCGGGCGCGAGACGAAGCCCGAAGGTGCCGCCGGCGCCGCGCTGGCGATGCGCGAGCGGCCGGATCGCACCGGCGTCATTCGCGACTCGACGCTGCCCGTGCTGCTTGTGGCCGGCAGCGAAGACGGCATCGCGCCGCCGGACAAAGCTTTTGCCGCCGAGAACGGGCGGACGACCCGCCATATTATCGAAGGAGCCGGCCATATGAGCCTGTTCGAAGCGCCGCAGGAGCTGGCCCGCCATATCGCTTCGTTCGTCGAACGCCTATAACGGCCAAGCAGGGAAGAGAAGAGGGAAACTGGCATGCTGAGAAAAGATTATTTGACGCGCATGATCGAGGAGATGACGGAAGCCGTCGGTTCGATGCTCGGTCTGCGCCGCGAACAGAAAAACGAACAGGCTCTGGAGAAGCTGGACGGCCTGCTGAAGCGCAATTTCCGCATGAGCGAGCAGATGCTGCGTTCGCTCCCGCCGGAAGAACTGATCACGCTGTTCCGGCAGCGGGGCGGCGTCGACGCGGAGAGCCTGCAGCTTGTGGCGCGCATGCTGCAGGAGAACGGGGAGATCCGCGAGAACATGGGCGAAGCAGGCGAAGCGGCGGCGGTGCGGATCAAAGCGCTGCATCTGTACCTGTACGCGGCGCTGAACGGCGGCAGCCGGGAGTTGGTCGATTACCCGCAGCGGATCGCCGAGCTGACGGAGCGGCTTGAGCGCTACCGGCTGCCGGCCGACGCGGAGCGGCTGACGCTGCTGTACGAAGAAAGCGAAGGGCGCTACGTCCAGGCCGAAGATGCGATGTACCGGATGCTGAACGCAAGTCCCGAAGACGATCCGGACGCGCTCGAAGAAGGCCGGATGTTCTACGCGCGTCTGGCGCAGCTTGACGAAGCGACTCTGCGGGCCGGCGGATTGACGCGCGAAGAACTGCAGGAAGGCATCGAAGCGCTGCAGGGCGAATAGGCCGACCGGATTCGATCCGGCCGGCTTTGCGCGCTGCGGCGAACACATAGGCAAGACCTACCCGAGAGGATGAGAGTGACCCATGCAAACGATCGAGGAAATGCTGGAATCCGTGCTGCCGGAAGGGCGGCTCGTATCGGCGACGATCAGCCAGCCCCGGCGCAAAGACAGCGAAAGTTTCGGCAAAGTCGCCATCAAGCCTCTTTTGCTCAAAAACGACCTGCATTACCAATTCGCTTACCATTACGACAAAAAGGTGACGCACGACAACGTAACGCCGGAAGACGCCAAATCGAAAATCGCCGATCTGCTGGAGAACGAGATGCGCCAGGGGCTGTTCAATACGCTTGCGGCCGATTACCAGGTACTGGTCAGCAAAAAAGGCAAAACGGCAATTCTTCAAAAGCCGCCGACCAAAAAACAGGCGCCGGATCTGGCACACAATCGCAAAAAGACCTACGTGCTGGAAGAAGGCGAGCCGGTTCCGTTTCTGGTGGAACTGGGCGTCATGAACGACAAAGGCCGCGTGCTGGCCGCCAAATACGACAAGTTCCGCCAGATCAACCGTTTCCTCGAAATGGTGCGGGATATCCTGCCGTCGCTGCCCAAAGGCCGCAAACTGACGATCGTCGATTTCGGCTGCGGCAAATCGTATTTGACGTTTGCGCTTTATCATTATTTGGCCGTGCAGGAAGGGTTCGAACTGAACGTCGTCGGCCTCGATCTCAAAGCGGACGTTATCGAACACTGCGAATCGCTGGCCCGGACGCTCCGGTACGAAGGACTGCATTTCCGCATCGGCGATATCGCCGACTACGACGAATTCGACGCGGTCGACATGGTCATCACGCTGCACGCCTGCGATACGGCAACCGATGCCGCGCTGGAAAAAGCGGTACGCTGGGGCGCTTCGGCGATTCTCTCGGTTCCGTGCTGCCAGCATGAGCTGTTCGCGCAGGTACAAAGCGACGTGCTGGAGCCGATGCTGTCGCACGGCATTCTCAAAGAGCGCTTCTCCGCGCTTGCCACCGACGCGATCCGGGCGAAGCTGCTCGATCTGGTCGGCTACAAAACGCAGCTGCTCGAATTTATCGATCTGGAACATACGCCGAAAAACATCCTGATCCGCGCGGTCAAAGCGGATGTACCGGATACGGAGGCATCCTGGCGCGAATACGAAGCGTTCCGAAACTTTCTCGGAGCGGCTCCGTATTTGGAAAAGGCGCTGCAGGACCGACTGCCGGCTTCTTCGGGCGTCTGAGCATTCCGCCGGAGTCGGCAGCCTGACGACAAGCCTACACAGAAAAGCAAGCAGCGAAAAGAGGGAAAACATTGGGTTTCATTTCGGATATCGTGGCGCAGTTGTTTACGTGGATTCAAGGTTTGGGTTATTTCGGCATCATGTTCGGCTTGATGGTCGAAGTCATTCCGAGCGAAATCGTGCTGGCTTACGGCGGTTTTCTCGTGTACTCGGGCGAGATCAATTTCTGGGGCGCGGTGCTGTTCGGCACGATCGGCGGCGTCTTGGCGCAGCTGTTCATCTATTGGATCAGCCGCTACGGCGGACGTCCGGTGCTGAACAAGTTCGGCAAATATATTTTTATCAAGGAATCGCATATCGACCACGCCGAGAAATGGTTCAAAAAGTACGGAGCTGGCGTTATTTTCAGCGGTCGGTTCATTCCGGTCGTCCGCCACGCGATTTCGATTCCGGCCGGATTGGCCAAAATGTCGATGTGGCGCTTTACGTGGCTGACGACGCTTGCCGTCATTCCATGGTCGATCCTGTTCGTCTTCCTCGGCTACCAACTCGGCGGCCAATGGGAACGCATCGACGAAAAAGCGGCTCCGTACGTCGTTCCGATCATCTTGGGCGCGGTGTTCCTGCTGCTCGTGTATTTGGTCGTAAAAGCCTGGTTGACGCGGCGCAAGAAATCGAACGCTTAACAGGCCCGGCTACAACGTTCGGATAACATGCTCGGGCAAGCACTTCTGACGTCTTCGTTCTCAAATTCCATTTCAACAAGAAAAGAGGGACTCCCATGCAAAAATCCAACCTGAAATCCCGATTCGGCACCGGCTTGAGCCCGCAGGGCTTTATCGATTCGATGCAGCAAAACAAGGAAACGTTCGAGAGCGGCTACCGGGACTTCGCATGGAAAAAAGACGACGACCGCGCTTTCTTCGAAGACATGCGCGCCCGCGAAGATCTGAGAGTCGTGATTCTGGCGGCCGATTGGTGCGGCGACGTCGTACGCAACGTGCCGGTCGTATTCCGGGTGCTTGAAACGGCCGAGATTCCGGTCGACGTGTTGATTCTGGAACAAAACTTCGATCTGATGGACGAATATTTGACGATGGGCGGCCGTTCCGTGCCCGTCGTAATTTTCGCAAACGGGGAAGGCGAAGTGTTGGCACAGTGGGGGCCGCGTCCGGAAAAGGTCCAGGAGCTGATGCGCAAATTCAAAGCCGAAAATCCGGACCGCGAAGCATCGGACTATGCGGACAACATGAAAGTCGTGCGGGCGCAGATGATAGAACGTTACGGCGAAGGCACGTCGATTCACGAAGTGATCGTGCACGAACTGCGTACGCTTCTGTCGGGGGTGTAACATGCTGCGAGTCGAAACGTTCAATCTCGGGCCGCTCCAGACCAATGCCTATCTGCTGAGGGGCGAAGACGATCTCAAAGCGGTCGTGATCGATCCCGGCATGAATCCCGCCGCGCTGATGCGCCGGGTCGAACATCTGCACGTCGAAGCGATTCTGCTGACGCATGCGCATTTCGACCATATCGGCGGGGTCGAAGAACTGCGCCGGGCCAAAGGCTGCCCGGTCTATCTGCACGACCTCGAAGCCGACTGGCTGACCGATGCCAAGCATAACGGTTCCGCCATGTGGTCGGAACTGGGCGGTCCGGTCGTGACCGAGCCGGCCGAGTTCGCACTGGCCCAGGGCCAGACGCTGAACCTGATCGGCCATGACTTCAAAGTGCTGCATACGCCGGGGCATTCGCCGGGCAGCGTAAGCTTCCTGTGCGGCAAAGATTTGTTCGCCGGCGACGTGCTGTTCCGCGAAGGCGTCGGCCGCACCGATCTGTACGGCGGCCGCCAGCGGGACCTCGAAGACTCGATCCGGTTGAAGCTGTACAAGCTGCCGGACGAGACGGTCGTCTATCCGGGTCACGGCCCGCGGACCAAAATCGGCCACGAGAAGATCAACAACCCGTTCGTGCCCGCTTTGTAAGCGTAGGTACGCGCCGTGGAAAAAGCTGGACAAGGCAGAAGGCCGATAGTAAGATACAGCTATCGAAAAGTCGTCGGAACCTGATACGGAACGGCGCCTGCAGGGCGGCAGCGTGATCGAAGCCGCCCGCCTCTGCCGTACGTCCCATGCCTGCGAAGCACGCAAGCCGAGAATTCATTCTCGGTTTGCGTGCTTTTTTGCGTATCGGGCCAAGCCGCGTTTGTACAGGCAATCCAATAGCCGCAAGGCGATAAATCGGGAAAGGCGTGAAAATCATGGATGAAGCAAACCGCGGTAATCCGCATACAGGCGAGAAGTCGGCAGAGGGACCGCCCGCCGCCGAATCGCTCCTGCCGAAGGAGCGGCCGGAGCGGCCGGAAATTCGGGAAACGCAGGCGGAATACGGGCCCGACCGCGCCGAAGTGTGCGTGCGAACATGGGAATCGGCCAAATGGCGGAGCGGCCGGGTCGCACAGCCCTGGCACGACCGATTGGTTCGGCTTCGCGGCGGCCAAGACCCGCGTCTCTAGCCGTTTTTGGAGCCCGAGCGGCGCCTGCTTGAACATTAAAGCGACAATTTCGCATAAAACCGAGATTTAACGAGTTCGCGGCGTGGACAGCAAAACTTTTTTTTAGTACGATATAAGCTAAGCATTTGCAATTACATTCATTTTCATAAGAAGCGGACCATACAGAGGATAACGCCCGGATCAACCGGGCTTTGTACATGACGACCGAGGGGGACAAACCATGCTTCATCTGGGAGAAAAAATCGTGATCGTCGCGGATGTGTTTGAGCAGAACCTTCCTATGGGGGAACACGGCTATTTGATTGCCTACGACCGTAATCCGGATAACGCTTTCGATTACATCGTGCGGATTCCGCAGGCCAACCGCAACTTTTTCGTAACCGAAAAGGATATCGAGCCGGAAGAAAACGTCATGCGCTTCGAAGCCGAACAAGTCGAACGCGCCGCGCTGATCGATTACGCGCTGGCGACCCACAACGAGAAACTGTTCTATCAGGTCATGAACGGCGGCCAGGAAGAAGACATGCGCGAATCCGACGTCGAAGCATCGGCCGAGCCGATGTCCGAAGCAGAATTTATCAAACGCATCAATTTACGGGCATGGATCTAAAGCCGGCGGCTGCCGGTTTTTTTTCTTTATACGGGCGCTGCGGGGAAGACGGCGCGCCGCTTGCGACCCCTGTTCGGCGAGCGCGCAACCTGCGCGATCCTCTGGATTTTTGCGGGTTGCTCCCCTATAATGGGGGACGTTGGGGAGTTTCGGCACTTTAACCCTTTAAACGACAGGAGAACATACGATGAAAATTACGGTGGAACAGGTCGAGCACGTAGCCAAGCTGGCCCGGCTGAACGTAAGCGACGCTGAAAAAGAAAAGTTCGCGGAGCAGCTCAGCGCCATTTTGCAGTATGCGGAGAAGTTGGACGAACTGGATACGGAAGGCGTGGAGCCGACGACCCACGTGCTGCCGCTGCACAGCGTGATGCGCAGCGACGAGGTCCGCGAGAGCCTGCCGATCGAGCAGGTGCTGCGCAATGCGCCCGAAGACGAAGACGGCCAGTTCCTCGTACCGGCGGTACTGGACTGAGGCGGCAGAAAGCGATTAGTTAACGATCAACGCGGAGGTGCGATAGTGACATTGTTCGATTTGGGACTTCGGGAGATTCAGAACCGGCTGCATGCCGGTGAACTGTCCGTGACCGAACTGGTCAAGGATTCCCTGCAAAAAGTCGGGGAGCGCGACGGGCAGGTAAAAGCATTTTTGACAGTGGACGAAGAAGGCGCGCTGGCTTCGGCGGCCAAGCTCGACGAGAAAAAGGCGGCGGGCGAAGCACGCGGCCTGCTGTTCGGCCTGCCTGCGGGCATCAAGGACAACATCGTGACGGAAGGGCTGCGCACGACATGCGCGAGCCAGTTCCTGCGCAATTTCGATCCGGTCTACGATGCGACCGTCGTGCGGAAGCTGCGCGCGGCGGACAGCGTCACGATCGGCAAACTCAACATGGACGAGTTCGCGATGGGCGGCTCGAACGAGAATTCGAGCTTCGCCCCGGTACGCAACCCGTGGAACCTCGATCGCGTTCCCGGCGGTTCGAGCGGGGGCTCGGCCGCCGCGGTTGCGGCCGGCGAAGTGTATTTCTCGCTCGGTTCCGATACCGGCGGTTCGATCCGGCAGCCGGCTTCGTACTGCGGCGTGGTCGGGCTGAAGCCGACGTACGGCCTCGTCTCGCGCTTCGGCCTCGTGGCGTTTGCGTCTTCGCTTGACCAGATCGGCCCGGTCACCCGGACCGTGGAAGACTCCGCCTACGTGCTGCAGGCGATCGCCGGTCACGACGACCGCGATTCGACTTCGGCGAACGTCGAAGTGCCGGACTACGTGTCCGCTTTGACGGGCGACGTCAAGGGACTGCGCATCGCCGTGCCTACGGAGTACATGGGCGAAGGCGTCGATCCGAAAGTCAAAGAATCGGTCATGGCGGCGATCCGCAAGCTGGAATCGCTCGGCGCGACCTGGGAAGAAGTGTCGCTGCCGCATACGGAATATGCGCTGGCCGCTTATTACCTGCTGTCGTCTTCCGAAGCTTCGTCCAACCTGGCGCGCTTCGACGGCGTACGTTACGGCGTGCGCGCCGAAAATCCGGACAATTTGCTCGATCTCTATCTGAAATCGAGAAGCGAAGGCTTCGGCGACGAAGTGAAGCGGCGCATCATGCTCGGCACTTACGCGCTCAGCTCCGGCTATTACGACGCGTACTATTTGAAGGCGCAAAAAGTCCGCACGCTGATCAAGCAGGACTTCGACCGGGTGTTCGAGAAGTTCGACGTCATCGTGGGGCCGACGGCGCCGACGACGGCGTTCGCGATCGGCTCGCAGACGGACGATCCGCTGACGATGTACCTGAACGATATTCTGACGATTCCCGTCAGCCTTGCGGGCGTGCCGGCAATCAGCATTCCGTGCGGATTCGAAGACGACCTGCCGGTCGGCCTGCAGATCATCGGCAAGCCGTTCGACGAACAGACCGTGCTGCGCGTCTCGCATGCGTTCGAGCAGCATACCGATCATCACAAACGCCGCCCGCAGATTTAATCCGCGCGCGTAAGAGGAGGAACTGCCTGACATGTCCACCGTACAATACGAAACGGTCATCGGACTCGAAGTGCACGTCGAACTGCACACGAAGACCAAAATCTTCTGCGGCTGCTCGACCGAGTTCGGCGCGCCGCCCAATACCCATACCTGCCCGGTCTGCCTCGGGCATCCCGGCGTCCTGCCGGTCCTGAACCGCCAGGCGGTCGAGTACGCCGTCAAGGCGGCTACGGCTTTGAACTGCCGGATCGCCGACGTCAGCCATTTCGACCGCAAAAACTATTTTTATCCCGATTCGCCCAAAGCGTACCAGATCTCGCAGGCGGCCCGCCCGATCGGCGAGCATGGCTGGATCGATATCGAAGTCGGCGGCAAGACGAAGCGGATCGGCATTACCCGGCTGCATCTGGAAGAAGATGCCGGCAAGCTGACGCATACGGGCGCTTTCGGCTCGCTGGTCGATTTCAACCGCGTCGGCACGCCGCTCGTCGAGATCGTCTCCGAGCCGGAGATTTCTTCGCCGGAAGAAGCCCGCGCTTATCTGGAGAAGATGCGCGCCATCATGCAGTACTGCGAAGTGTCGGACGTGAAGATGGAAGAAGGCTCGCTGCGCTGCGACGCCAACATCAGCATTCGGCCGCAGGGCCAGCAGCAGCTCGGCACGCGTGCCGAATTGAAGAACATGAACTCGTTCCGCGGCGTGCAGCGCGGTCTGGAATACGAAGAGATTCGCCAGGCCGGCATTCTGGACGAAGGCGGCGCCGTCGTGCAGGAGACCCGCCGCTGGGACGAAGCCAAAGGGCTGACGCTTTCCATGCGCGGCAAGGAAGAAGCGCACGATTACCGCTACTTCCCGGACCCGGACCTCGTGTCCGTCGAGATCGGCGCCGACTGGAAAGAGCAGATCCGCGCCAGTATTCCGGAACTGCCGGACGCGCGCCGTGCCCGTTACAGCGCCGATTACGGCCTGCCGGCGTACGATGCCCAGGTTATTACGGCTTCGAAGCCGCTCGCGGACCTGTTCGAACAGAGTCTGGAGCATACGCAGGATGCCAAATCCGTCTCCAACTGGATCATGGGCGAACTGCTCGGCCACCTCAATACGAGCGGGCTGGAACTGAACGCCGTTCCGCTGACCGGACAAGGCCTCGGCGAACTGGTCGGCCTGATCGAGAAAGGCACGGTCAGCAGCAAGATCGCCAAGACCGTGTTCAAGGAAATGCTGCAAAGCGGCAAGCGTCCGCAGCAGATCGTCGAAGAACAGGGCCTCGTCCAGATCAGCGACGAAGGCGCGATCCAGGCGATCGTCACGGAAGTGGTCGCCGCCAACCCGCAGTCGGTTGAAGATTACCGGGCCGGCAAAGACAAAGCGATCGGCTTCCTGGTCGGCCAGGTCATGAAGCAGAGCAAAGGCAAAGCCAATCCGGGCCTCGTCAACAAGCTGCTTATGGAACTGCTGAAAAGCTGATCCCGGCGCGGCGTACAGGCTCTATAGAAGGCGCGTTCGCCTCGCGAACGCGCCTTTCCTTATGCGGCAGACGCCGAAGAACGTAACCGAACGACGAAAATTCGGTTAAAGGATAGAGAGAAGCGAGGAGGAATGACGCGATGGCCGACCCCATTCAAAAGATCGATATGCGCGACGAACGAAGAGTCGAAGAGCTGCTGAGTCTGCAGACGACGGCGTATCGCCTCGAAGCGAAGCTGATCGGCTTCGACGAGATCCCGCCGCTTGCCGATACGCTGGAGACGCTCAAGCAGAGCAGCGATACGTTCTACGGCTATCTGACCGACTCCGGGCTGTTGGCCGGAGCGGTCGCCGTCGAGGAAGAACGGCCGGACGAGCTGACGCTGACCCGGATGATGGTGCATCCGGACTTTTTCCGCCGCGGCATCGCGACCCGGCTGATCGAGCATGTCTTCGCCCTGTACCCGGATTATTCGGCTTATATCGTCTCGACCGGCTCAAGCAACGAACCCGCCATGCGATTGTACCGACGTTTCGGCTTCGTCCCTTTTCGGCGCGAATCGATCGCTCCCGGCGTCGAATTGAGCACCATGAGGCTGCGCAACGCGGCCCGACCTACCTACTGACCGTTATTTTTTCGGCACAAAAAGGAGCAGGAAGCCCATGACCAACCCCTGGATGATCGACAATACCCATATCTTGCTGCGCCTCGTATGCGCCGTGCTGCTCGGCGGACTGATCGGCTGGGAACGCGAACGTTCGAGCCATGCGGCCGGCCTGCGCACGCATATTCTCGTCTCGGTCGGTTCCGCGCTGATCATGCTGCTGTCGATGTACGGCTTCGTCGCTTTCGTCAAAGAACCGAGCGTCCGGGTCGATCCGGCGCGCCTGGCGACCGCCGTCATTTCCGGTATCGGCTTTCTCGGAGCCGGTACGATCCTGTTCACCGGCAAGTCGATTACCGGCCTGACGACGGCCGCCTCGCTGTGGGTCGTCGCGGCGATCGGACTGGCTGTCGGAGCCGGGTTTTATTTTGCCGCCATCCTCACGACGCTGTTCGTCTTCCTGACGCTGCTTCTGCTTAACATCGTCGAGCAGCGTTATATTCGCGGTCATCACACGCACGTCGTCACCGTAAGGGGCAGGACAGGCAGCGGATTGTTGGAGAAAGTGTCCGATTTCATGAAAGAGCGCGAAGTGCGCATTCGCAAAATGGAAGTTCACGTGAAGGATGAAGGGACGCCGTCCGTGCCGGGCCAGACGTCTTCCGCGGCCGAGATCACGATGCATCTGACTTCGGAGAAGCGGATGGACCCGGCGGAAATGACCCACCAGCTGCTGCGAATGGAAGGCGTCTATTCCGTCGCGATCGAGTAGGCCCGGCAGGAGAGAGGAGATCCGGAACATGGCCAAGAAACGCAAGACCCGGCGGCAAAAGCGGACCTTGATCGCCTGCTTGCTGTCCGCGCTCGTTCCCGGAACGGGGCATCTGTACCTGGGATTGATTCAAAAAGGCATTTCTTTCATGCTGACGATTCTGCTCGTCATCGAAGCGCTGCTCTATTTTTCGTCGACGGGCATCCAAATAAACGTTCCGCTGCTCATTTTGCTCGGCCTGACGATCCCGGTCATCTACTTCTACAGCGTGTACGACGTGCTGCAGGCGACCGACCGGGTCAACGAACGGCGCCGCGCCGCGGAGAGGGATATGTACAACTGGCGCAAAAGTATGACGTTCGGTCTGCTGCTGCTCGGCGAAGGCGCGCTGCTGCTCGTGCTGCACGGCAGGCCGATCTGGTTCCGGCAGCTGATCGAGCAGTACGGCCGGGAGACGGCCGCCGTCGCCCTGGTGGCGCTTGGCGTGATCTTCGCCGCCGTGCAGGCCGCCGGCGTGCGCCGGGCCGCCAGACACTCGCGCGCGGCCGTTCCCGCCGCGCCGCCGGGCGTTGAACCGGACGTTGAAGCAGAAGTTCCGCAAGAAGCGGACGTTCCGACGGAAGCGGCCGGCCAAAAGGAGGGAACGCCATGAATCCCAAGATTCGGATCGGGCGCTGGACGGCGTCGCTTGTGCTCGTCGCCTCCGGGCTGCTGCTGCTGAGCGACGAGCTGCTGGGGCGCGAGGACATGCTGCTGCTCGTGCGCTGGTGGCCGGCCGTATTCGTCCTGTGGGGCGTTGAGTATATCGTCATGCTGCTGCTGTTTCGCGGAAAACGCGGCAGCGGCCGGCGCTTCCGTGTCGATTTTGCCGGCGTGCTGATCGCTTCCGTGCTCAGCGCGTCCGTCTTTATCGTCACCCAGCAAAATCATTATTTGCATTTGTGGAACCGGGTCAGCCTCGATCTGACCAGTTCCGCGATCGAATTCAGCGAAGCGGAAGGCAACAAGTTCGCCAAGCCGTCCATCGACGTGCCGGCGGCGCTGGAGATGACCGGTCTGTCTGTCGAAGGCATCAACGGGGACATTACGGTCCGCCGCGGCTTCGCCGACCGGATCCGCATTCGCACCAGCGTCTGGGTCGATCAGGCCGAACCCGAAGAAGCCAAGAAGATCGCCGAGAAAACGGGTATCCGCGTCGATGAAGGCAAGACATTGTCCGTGACGACCGAATCGCAGCCGTACGGCTCGCTCGGCCGGCGCCAGCCGCGCGTCGACCTGGAGATTCTGCTGCCGTCGCAGCGCAGCTTCGATATCGATATCCGCACGAACGGCGGCTCCGTGACGCTCAACGGCGTGCAGGCGATCCGCTCGATCTCCGTGCAGACGGGCGGCGGCAATCTCGATTTCGCCAACCTCGGCGGCAATGTCGTCGCGTCCACCTCAAGAGGGGCGGTCCGTATCGATACGGTCGCCGGCAGCGTACAGGCCGAGACGCAGCAGGGCGATATCGAGAGTTCGAACGTCGCCGGCTCGCTCAAACTCACGACGATTCTAGGCAATATTACCGCCAACGGCACGATCGGCGATATCGCCGTCGATACGCGCAACGGAAGCATCGACGTAGGCGGCGTCAATTTCGGCCTATCCGCGCAGACGCTGAACGGCAACATCGCTGTCCGCTCCCGGTTCGTCCGCGGCGACTGGTCGGTCTACAGCGCCGTCGGCCGGATCGATCTGACGCTGCCGGCTTTCGGCAGCTACCGGATGGACGGCTCGAACGGATACGGCGATATTCGCAGCGAGCTGCCGTTCGCGATCAAGGATCGGACGCTGACCGGCACGTACGGCGAAGGCGAATTTACCGTTCGCGCGGACGGCAACGGAGACCTCAACATTTACCGTTCCGAATGAACGCGGACACCGGGGGCGTTTTCGCACGTTGACAAAAAATATTCACAAACCTTACAATGGAGAGTAATCAAGGAATAACGGCAAGGAGGAGAACGGGATGACGACACGCGTACAACATGCTTTGGAACAGTTGAAAATCAACGGTGTGCGCATCACTCCCCAGAGACATGCCATTCTGACTTACCTCATGGAGAACATGGGTCATCCGACCGCGGACGAGATTTATCGCGCGCTGTGTCCGCAGTTTCCGAGCATGAGCGTAGCGACCGTATACAACAATCTCAAGATGCTGATCGAAGCCGGGATGATTCACGAACTGACTTACGGAGACAACTCCAGCCGGTTCGATGCGAACGTCAGCGAGCATTATCATATTATCTGCGAGACATGCGGCAAGATCGAAGACTTCCATCATCCGTATCTGGGCGAAGTCGAACGTGCCGCGGCGAAGTCGACGGGCTTTACGGTCAAAGGGCATCGTTTGGAAGTGTACGGAGTATGCGAGGGTTGCAGCGAACAATGACGTTTGCTTACAATAAGGCGTGTGGAGCCGGTTCGGGCTCCCGCGCTTTTTTTTGTGGCGTAACCTGGCAGACATGCAGAAGGGCAGCTGTTGCGATTTGAAGAGGAACAGACAAGGACGTATCCGGAAAAAGAGGCGGCCTGGCCGGGTTCTTCTCCTGGGCGCGGTCATTGCGGGCGCGGGCTGGGCGGTATGGAGCTTCCTGCCGAACTTCGACCGGGAGCAGCCGGAATGGAGAACCGTGGAGAAGCCGATTTTTATAGAAGGAAAATGGAGCGGGTACCATGCCGTGGGCTCGGGCGAGTCGCTCAAGCTCCCGCTGTCGCTGATCCGGGAGAGTATTCATGCGTACGCCTACGAAGATCCCGACGGCGAGACGGCGATCCTGACTACCGCGAACGAACTGCTGGTCATGGCCAAAGACGGCAAAACGGCCGAATCCAACGGCAAAGCGTATGCACTGGCTTCGCCTCTGCAGGAAGAGGAAGGCTCGTTGTACGTGCCTGTAGAGCCGCTTGAACGGCTGTACGGCATCCGGATCGAGGAGCAGAGCGCCGCAGGCAGCGTGATCGTGCTCAAAGCCGGCGACCGGTTCCGCAGCGCTTCCGCCGTCGACGGCGGATTGTTCGGCTCGCCCAAGCTTCGCGGCGACGCGACGTTGAAGGCGCCGATCGCGTCCGAACTCGAAGCGGGAACGAAGCTGCGCGTCTGGAGCGAGCGGGACGGCTGGTTGTATGCGCAGACGGCCGACGGCAGCTCCGGCTACATTCGCGAGAGCGAAGTGCAGCTCGGGCAGGAAGAACAGATTCCCGTGCCCGAGACCGCTCCGACGGCCGCTTCCAGGGAATGGGCGGACCAGAAGGTCAATCTGGCCTGGGAAGCCGTATACGAGCGCCGGCCCGACCCGGAAGTGATCGAAGAGATGCAGGGAGTCAACGTCGTGAGCCCTACCTGGTTCGAGCTGAAGGACGGAGCAGGCAATATTCGCAGCAAAGCCGATTCGGCCTACGTCGGACGCGCCCATAACAGAGGGAAGCAGGTGTGGGGCTTGTTCAGCAACAGTTTCGAAGCCGATTGGACGCGGGAAATGCTGGGTGACTACGAGACCCGGGCCAACGCGATCCGCCAGGTGCTGGACGAAGCGGCCGAATACAAGTTGGACGGGATCAATCTGGACTTCGAGAACGTCTATACCGAAGACAAAGCGCCGTTCGTCACATTCGTGCGCGAATTTACGGTGCGGGCGCGTCAAGCGGGACTGACCGTCTCCGTCGACGTCACGCCCAAATCCAATTCCGAGATGTGGTCCGCGTTCCTCGATCGGCGCGCGCTCGGCGAGACCGTCGACTTCATGATGCTGATGGCGTACGACGAGCATTGGGCCAGCAGTCCCAAAGCCGGTTCCGTCGCCTCCCTGCCCTGGGTGGAACAATCCGTGAGCCGCATTCTGGAAGAAGACGAAGTGCCCGCTTCCAAGCTTGTGCTGGGCATTCCGCTCTATACGCGCGTATGGACGGAGACCGAGGAGAACGGAGAAGTCAAAGTGTCTTCTTCCGCCGTAGGCATGGAGACGTCCCAGAAGCTGGTCGACGAGAACGGCGCCAAACGCGAACTGCTCGCAGACGTCGGGCAAAACTATGCCGAGTACAAAGAAGACGGAGCGCTCAAGCGCATCTGGCTGGAAGACGGGGAGTCGCTGAAGCGCCGGATCGAATTGGCCCGGAAGCACGAACTGGCCGGCGTAGCCAGCTGGACGCGAAGCTTCGCTTCGGCGCAGGCGTGGGGAATTTTGCAAACCGTCAACGAAAAATAAAGTCGCTTAATCGGAGTATGGGCCCATACTCCGATTTTCTTTTGTCTATGAACACTTCCTTTCATAATCGAACGAATTTGAAGAAGGAATAGAGGGCCCAGCGTAGAATAACCATTAACGGCCCAAAAGCGGATGCGGTTCATTCGCGGCAAAGCCGAACGGCCGGGCGGACATGCGGAGGAGGAGACGAGAATGAGCCCTTTTACATTTGGAGATTGGATGAAAACCGAACCTGTTCCATTGGGCGCCGTTGCCTGCTACCGTCCCGGCGGAACTTTTCACGGTGCGCTGCTTCAGGACTTTGACGGATTGATTTTTCTGATCTTCGAAGATCTGGACGAACAACTACAAATTCATCATCGCGTGGAGAACGGGCTGCATTATCAGCTGATCGGCCTGCAGGCCAAAGAATTGAAGCGCTGGATCGTGACCGGGGAAAACCGTTCGCTGGTTCATTATTTTTTACAGGGGGAAGTGGTGAATGACTTGAACGGCCAAATTTTTCATTTGAAGCAGCAGGTCGAGCATTTTGAACAGCCTCTTCGGGAACAACGCCTGTTTTTCGAATTTTCCCGCCTGGTCCGCAATTATGTGGAAGCCAAGCGCCATATCAACGAAGGCCACGAGATGGATGCCTACTACAGCACGCTCAAAGCGCTGCACCATTGGGCCTGTATCGAATTGGTGCAAAAAGCCGTCTATCCCGAGAAGACGATCTGGAACCAGGTACGCGCGCACGGGACCCAGGTGTATAAATTGTACGAGCAGCTTGCTTTCAGTCAGGAAACGCTGAGAGAGAGAGTAGAGCTTGTGCTGCTGGCGTGCGAATTTTCCGTCATGTCGAAAATGGCCGTGTGCTCCGAACTGCTTATTCACGTGCTGCGCAGCCGCAGGATGCCGTGGACGATCGGAGAGTTGAGCCGGCACCCGGATCTGCAATATGTCAAAAACGAACTGCCGATGGTCGTGCGCAAATTGGTCTACCGCTCGCTTATTACACAGTGGCCGCGCGACGGCAAACACGGTGCGCAAAGCGAAGAAATTAGGTACAGCGCGGATTGAAGCCTTGATTCTTCACAGCAACCAGACAGCAAGACAGCAAATTTTCAAAAAAGGGTTGACTGGAATAGCCGCTACGTGATAAATTAAATCTCGGCCTTTGAAGCCGCTGAGCGCTAAGTCGCTGAGCGCCAAACGCCTCACAGTGAAGTTTAAAAAATGCTTTGAAAAAAGTGCTTGACGAACTGCTTGCCACTGTGATAGGATATAAAAGTCGCCGCTGAGATGCGGTGGTGAACGAAAGAAACAAGCAAGACAAGCAAATAAACGAGTTTGTTCTTTGAAAACTGAACAGTGAGTAACGAGAATCACGGAACCCAGCCGGGCCAAGTGATTCGAGGAACCGCGCTTAGCGAAGGGTTTTGATCTTCGGATCTGAATCTTGGAGCACAAGACGGTTTAGAGTGAATATAGGGAATGCAAATTCCCGCCACGTTTTAACGAGCACATGGTGCTTTCTTTAAAAAGCGAAGATCAAGTGACCGNACATTGTGATTACTTAAATGGCATGCCATTTAAGTAATCACAAGCCGGTTCCGGCTTTGAAGTCGCGGTTGCGAAAGTGTTCGCAACTTAATGGAGAGTTTGATCCTGGCTCAGGACGAACGCTGGCGGCATGCCTAATACATGCAAGTCGAGCGGATTGGANCAGTTAGCGGCGGACGGGTGAGTAACACGTAGGCAACCTGCCTTTCAGCCTGGGATAACTTCCGGAAACGGATGCTAATACCGGATACATCGTTTCTCCGCATGGAGAGATGAGGAAAGACGGCGCAAGCTGTCACTGAGAGATGGGCCTGCGGCGCATTAGCTAGTTGGTGGGGT
>NZ_VPFK02000006.1:0-54023 GCF_008634075.2 Saccharibacillus sp. WB 17
CACACGCAAGTGGTAAGACCCCTTGGAGACGACGAGGTAGATAGGCAGGAGGTCGAAGCGTAGCAATACGTGTAGCTGACCTGTACTAATCGGTCGAGGGCTTATCCTACAGACTTGCGCAGCAAGTTCCTTCGGAAGCATCCGCTTCGGTTGAGACTTCGGCGTAAGCAAACACTTCATGACGCGAAGTGGATCGTTTCGGATCCGGTTTTCAAGGTGCAAACCTTGTACAAGACAGAGCTTTGATTTCAATTCCCCTGGCCCAACGGGATAAGGGATTTGAAAGGGAAACCTNTGCCAAGCCAAAAAGAAAGAGCCTTTACCGTTTAATCGGTAAAGGCTTTTTTTGTTGTTCATCGTTATTTTTACCGTTGATCTTGTACTTGTACCTTGCTGTTGCCCTTAATTTTGTGCCCTTGCAGCCGGCAAAGCCGCTGCCTCTTCTAGGCGGCTCGCTGCAGCCGCCCGCCCTTCCCGCTCTTAACCCTCTCAAGCGCCTAGAGGCTTGAGAGGCCTTCCTCTTCCTCGCTTGGGAGCGCGCCTTTTTCGAACCGGAGCGCCTTTGTCCTGCCCCTTTTTCCGCCAGATGCTCTTATTTCAATCGAGAAAAGGGGGAGGGCAACGAAGCGCAGGTCGAAAAAGGCACGCTCCCCTCATGATTACATTTTTGTAACCGTTCACTTTTGCACAGTAGGTATAATAGAGAAATGGATGAAAAGGCATTTGCAGTCTTTTAATCCGGGGAAAAAAAGACAGAGTCTGCACAGAAATCACTGGTTTTTCTAGGGGACTCACGGTGACTTGCAAGGAATCAGGAACCGGGAGAGAAGAACTATATACGATTCATCAAGCTTGCGCAGAGCCATGTAAGGGGGAATTGAATATGAAGCGGAAGGTGGAATCTTTGGCCTTTTGCCTATTCTGCAGTTCACTTCTTCTTCTAGCGGGGTGCACGTCGGAGGAGCCTTCGTCTTGGGCGGTCTATGACGGTGCGACGATTGAAGAAAGCTTTCCCGTGCCCAAAGAAGCAAGTAAAACGGATGTAACGGCCGACAATACCAAAATGAGCTATGTACGCTACTCGGTACCGGGACTCGATAGCCTGAGCCAGATTCCGGAAGCCTATTTGGACGTCATCAAAGCCTGGGGCTGGACGGAACAAACAGATCTGGAAAATCTCGAAGAACCGAATCCAATCCTCATTTTTTCCAAAGGCAAAACGACTGTGCATTTATCTCTGGAAGGGGACTATTTGACGGTTCTTGTACCCAAAGGAAACTGAGGACAGCAGGACTCAAATTCGAAACAGAAATAGACAAGTCGAATAAAAAGACCGGTGCTTCCGACTCATGAGTCGAAGTCCGGTCTTTCTTTGGCTGCGCCGAAACGGCTGTTATTGGACGTAATACGAAATATCCTGCGAGTTGAGCTTGATGATGACATCCTTGCGCTGCTTGCGCATGCTGAGCAGGACCATAAGGCGGGGAACCATCAGCCAAAAATGCCAGAACAGCAGGGACAGCGTCAGCGGAAGCGGAATCCAGGCGACGAGAATGCCGATAAATACGAATCCGATCCACAAACTTTGCAGCATGACCTGTTGGATCACGGAGTACGCCGTATGCTGTTCCGGCAGGAAGCCGAACCAGACGCCGGAGAAGCGCAGACGCCATTTTTTTCGATACAGCGGGCCCCGGATCAGCAGAACCGAGTGCGAGACGACAAAATGAATCCACAGCACCAGCAAAAAAGCGATCGGCATATACAGGAGAGCAGGCCAGGAATACCACACGACGCCGGCAGCAAGAACCGGAAGAGGAACTAATAAATATAACAGCAGCAGCGCCCGGGAAATATGAATTTTGCGGATAAGCTGGTATTGGTAAATCGTCGCGTTGCCGTTCTCGCGCGGTTGCTCAAGCATGTTCGACCTTCCTTCCTCGTTCTCATCACCGTTTCCCGAAATTGGGAAACTTGCTGTCTATATCATAACGTATCGGAGCGGTAAGCGGAAGATTGAAAATCCTTTTGATTTCTGGGAACGCGTCGTAAAATCAGGTACAATAGATAGAGTGAAAATGCAGGGACAGGAGGTGCGGCATGAACGAATTCGAGCCGAACGATGCGCCCCTTTATGCGGAGCTGCTTCGTTATGCCGCGCGTAAAGAGGCTTCTTTTCATGTGCCGGGCCACAAGGACGGGCGCTTTTACCGAAATAGCGAAGGCGGCCTGCCGAAAGGGTTGGCCGATATTTGGGAGATCGACGCAACGGAAATCGAAGGAACGGACGATCTGCACGATCCGGAAGGCGTGATCCGGGAAGCGCAGGAGAAAGCGGCCGCTTTTTTTGGCGCGGAGGAATCATTTTTGCTCGTGGGCGGAAGCACCGTCGGCAATCTGGCGCTTATCCTGACCGTATGCCGGGAGCCGGGAGACGTGCTGATCGTCCAGCGCAACGTGCACAAGTCGGTGCTGAACGGATTGATGCTGGCCGGCGCGCAGGCGGTGTTCGTCGCGCCGGATCACGACCCGGTCAGCGGACTGGCGGTGCTGCCGGGAGACGCTGCGCTGGAGACGGCGCTGGCGCGTTACCCGCAGGCGCGCGGCGTGCTGCTGACCCGGCCGAATTATTACGGAATGGGCCGCAGCATCCGGGAGACGGCCGCGACTTGTCATCGGCACGGCGTTCCGCTGCTCGTCGACGAAGCGCACGGAGCGCATTACGGGCTGCATCCGGAGCTGCCGGCGTCCGCTTTGGCGGAAGGGGCCGACGGCGTCGTGCAGTCGACGCACAAGATGCTCGCCGCCCTGACGATGGGCGCGATGCTGCACGTGCAGGGCGGCCGAATCGACCGCGAACTGCTGCGCCGGCGTCTGGCGATGGTGCAGAGCTCCAGCCCGTCGTACCCAATCATGGCTTCGCTCGATCTGGCGCGCAGCGAAATGCAGCGCCGGGGAATGTCGGCGTTCGCCGGCGCGCTGGACGCCGCGGCGCAGGTTCGCCGCGAGCTGGAGCGGCTGCCCCGGTTCGGCACCGTTCGGCCGGAGATGCCGGACGGTGCCCTTGAAGGCGGGGAGGCTGCGCCCCGCCCCGCGGCGGGATCGGCGTCCGCCGCGGGGGAGCGGGCAGGCGTACCGCGCGGCGATGAGCCGCGCGTCTACGCCGAGCAGGACCCGCTCAAGATTGTCGTATCCGACAATCGTCAGCGCTTGAGCGGCTATGCGCTGCAGCGGAAGCTGGCGCAAGCGGGGTGCATCGCGGAGATGAGCGACGAACGCCGCACGGTGCTGGCGTTCGGGCCGGGGTCGGACGCGGACGACGCGGGGCGGCTCATCGCCGCGCTGCGGGAGCTGCAGCGCGAACTTGAAGCTGACGAAGCCGAAGCCGAAGAGGCGCAGGCGGCGGAAGGCGGGCAGCGGCCGGCAGAGGCGGCCGGCTTACCGGACGCCGGACCGGAGCCGTATCGGCCGGGAGCCGAAGCGGCAGGCGCGCCTGCGGTGTCCGAACCGGTTGCGTTCGATCTGCGGCCGGAAGGGGCTTCGGCAGCCGTTCGGCTGGAGAATTCGGCCGGACGGATCGCGGCGGAGATGATCGTGCCGTATCCGCCCGGCATTCCGCTGGTCTACGCGGGGGAACGGATTACGGAGGCGGCCGCGGCGCATCTGCTGCGGCTGCGCGAAGCGGGAGCCCGTTTCCAGGGCGCCGCCGATACGTCGCTTGCGACGGTACGCGTGCGTTCGGACGTGCAGGGATAGAAGAACGTCGAGGGAGAAGCAATCGCCGATGGAGCACAAAATAAAAGAGGCAGGTAACCAAACATGGAGCATTCGGGTACATTTATAGTGTTGGAAGGGCCGGACGGCAGCGGGAAAACGACGCAGATCGGCAGAATCGAAACTTATTTGCGCGAGCGCGGAGCCGACTTTGTCTCCACGCGCGAACCCGGCGGCGTGCTCGTGGCGGAGAAGATCCGCAGCGTCATTCTCGGCGTGGACCACGCGATGAGCGGGCTGACCGAATGTCTGCTGTACGCGGCGGCCCGGCGGGAGCATCTGCTGCAAAAGGTCATTCCGGCGCTCGAAGCGGGCAGGATCGTCATCTGCGACCGTTACGTCATGTCGTCGCTCAGCTATCAGGGGTACGGCCGCGAACTGGGGGACGCCGTGCTGGACATCAACAAGCGCGCGATCAACGTGGACGGTTTCGAATATTGGCCGGACATGAATATTTATCTGGACGTCACGCCGGAGATCGGGCTGCAGCGCATTCACGAGAAGAACGACGGGCGCGAGATCAACCGGCTGGACCTGGAAGCGGAAGGATTTCACCGGAAAGTCCGCGAAGGGTATTTGCGGCTGGTGCGCGAATACGAGTCCCAATTTACGACCGTCGACGCTTCGCAAAACGAAGACGACGTTTTTGCCGATATAAAAGAAGTGCTGAACGCTCTCCTGTTCAAGCGGGAAGCCAACTGAAGCGCTCGCGCTTTTTTCTACAACGATTTCTATAAAAAAAGATGCCGATCCCCTTCCCCCGGGCAGGATTTGGCGGCAGCCGCGTCGAATATGGAACATACGACTTTTTCCGTCTTCCAGCGGAAAGTCCAATCGAAAGGGAGGGAACACGGATGAAACTGATTATCGCGATCGTGCAGGATAAAGACAGCAACCGTCTGTCGGGCGAGCTGGTAAAATCGAATTTCCGGGCAACGAAACTGGCCAGTACGGGCGGCTTCCTGCGAGCGGGAAATACGACGTTTCTGATCGGGGTGGACGACAGCCAAGTCGAATCGGTCATGAACGTTATTCGCAACAGCTGTAAAGTTCGTGAGCAGCTCGTGACGCCGGTAACGCCGATGAGCGGAACGACGGATTCGTATCTGCCGCTTCCGGTCGAAGTGCAGGTTGGCGGCGCGACGGTATTCGTGCTTCCGGTCGACCGTTTCGAACACTTCTAAGCCGCAGGTTCCCCACGGGAACGCAAGCGCGAGGCTGTCCTGCCGGACGTCGGAAAAACCGCAGAAGAGACTGTTGGAACGACCCATTACACCGGCGGACAGCCGGCCTGAAGAAGGGTAAGGTCTCCCCAGGGGGACCGCTCGTCTTCACGGATAAAAAGGCAGGGATAAACGATGAAAATCAATCCGGGGTTCCGACCCCTCAACAATACGCCGATTACGCCGGATAGCGGCGCGCGTCCGGTCGAGCAGCGCAGCTTCGCCGATACGATCCGGCATCAGGAAGCGCAGTCGACGCAGGACGAACTCGGCCGCCGCATGCAGGAAATCAATCGCCAGGGCGACCGTCTGGCCCGTTCCATGACCATTCGCGAACTGAAGTCTTACCGCACGATGGTCAAGCGGTTCCTCGAAGACACGGTACGCCGCGGGGTCGGCATGAAAGATACCAAAGGCTGGGATCGTCTCGGCCGGACCAAGCGCTACAAACTGATCGACGAGATCGACGGCAAGCTGCTCGCGATGGCCGACGAACTGCTGGCCAGCGAAGAAGGCCGCATCGCCCTGCTGGAGCAGATGGGCGAAGTTCGCGGCCTGCTGATGAACCTCTTGTTCTAAGGCATATCGACCCAAGTGCATTCGATCTTTCGACGCCGCTCTGCGGCGTCATTCTTTTACTTATCCGCATCTTCATATCGCGAAGTGCCACAAAGGAGACCTCCATCCCATGTCTTTACAAACGATCAGCGGCCAGGAGACCGCCAAACGCATGCTCGGCGTCAGCCTGCGCAGCGGGCGGATCTCGCATGCCTACCTGTTCAGCGGTCCCGGCGGAAGCTCGCGGCGCCGGGCAGCGGATGCGTTCGCCCAGGCGCTGCTGTGCGAGCGGGCTTCGGAGCTCGGCGATGCCTGCGGCGAGTGCCTGAGCTGCCGCAAAGTGGAGCACGGTAATCATCCCGACCTGAAAGCGATCGGCCCCGACGGAGCTTCGATCAAGATCGAGCAGATCCGCGAACTGCAGAAAATGTTCGCTTACCGCTCGGAATCGAGCGGGCGCAAAGTGTACATCATCGACGAAGCCGACAAGATGACCGTCCAGGCTTCCAACAGCCTGCTCAAGTTCCTTGAGGAACCTCCGGCTCCGGCCGTGGCGATCCTGCTGGCGGAAAATGCCCAGACGCTGCTGCCGACCATCCGCTCGCGGGTTCAGCTCGTCCCGTTCACGGCGCTCGGGGCGGAGTCGATCCTCCGCGAGCTGGCGGCCGAAGGGCTGGCGACTCCGGCTGCGCGCTGCGCGGCTTACCTGACGCCGGGAGCCGAGGAATGCAAAGCGCTTGCGGCAGAGAATTGGTTTGCAGAAACAAGAAATGTAGTGATACAATTAGGGAAGGAGTCGATCGGCCGAAGCGGCGCAAGCCTCGTTACCGCCCAACAGCAAGTGTTCAAGGCGGGACTCGGCGAGCACCTCGACAGCCTGTTCGATCTTTTCCATTTGTGGTTCAGAGATATGATTTACGTTCAATCCGAACGGCGCGAGCACATCGTTTTCATAGATCAGTCGGAGTTTATCTCCCAAGTGGCAGGTTCCCGCAGTGCGGAATACTGGATAGCGTGTATGTCCATGACCGCCGATAGCAAAAAGAAGCTCAAGTCCAACATGAACAACCAGCTTTGTCTTGAGCAGTTTTTGGTCAATCTGGTTCCCTGATCCCGTGACGCGGGCAGGGAACGGGCCTTCGATCCGTCGCGGCCTTTACGGAAGCTGCGGCACGGTCGATGGACCGGAGCAGCCGGAACGTCAAGCTTCAAGTCCGGGCGGACGTTCCGGCAGCCGAACGTTTTGAATGCGCGCAAGGGAGGTTTAGCTTTGTACAGTGTAGTCGGAGTCCGTTTCAAGAAAGCGGGCAAAGTGTATTATTTCGACCCCCTGGAGTTTCCCGTCGAGCAGGAACAATGCGTGATCGTGGAGACGGCGCGGGGCGTCGAATACGGCAAGGTCGTTGTAGGAAAGAAGCAGGTGCAGGAGAGCGACGTCGTGCTGCCGCTGAAGCGGGTCATCCGCATCGCCGGCGATACGGACGCACACGTGGTGGAAGAGAACAAGGACGCCGCCCGCAAAGCTTTTGCCACCTGTATAAATAAAATCAAGGATCACGGATTGAAAATGAAGCTGGTCGACGTGGAATATACGTTTGACCGTAACAAGATCATTTTCTACTTCACGGCCGAAGGCCGGGTCGACTTCCGCGAGCTGGTCAAAGATCTGGCCAGTATTTTCCGGACCCGGATCGAGCTTCGGCAGATCGGGGTACGCGACGAAGCGAAGATGCTCGGAGGAATCGGGCCGTGCGGGCGGGTACTATGCTGCTCGTCGTGGCTGGGCGATTTCGAACCGGTATCGATCAAGATGGCCAAAGATCAGAATCTGTCGCTGAATCCGACCAAAATCTCGGGTCTGTGCGGAAGGCTGATGTGCTGTCTGAAGTTTGAGCACGATAACTACGAGGCCACGAAGGAAGAAATGCCTGCCGTCGGCAAGCTGGTCGTCACTTCGCTCGGAGAAGGCAAGGTCGTTGGCATCAATGCCGGTAAGCGCATGGTGCATGTGCAGTTGTTCGAGGTCAGCAAGGTTAAAGAATTGTCCATGGACGACATCGTCGTCAAGTAAGTCAATCGGAACCGCTCTGGGGTGGAGTTTACTTGGAGAAGAAAAATGTTTTCTCGCAAATACACGAGATGGAAACGCAAGTGGAAAGCTTCAGAGACGAACTCGGCACGATGAAGCAGGCGGTCAAGGAATTGATGGAAGATAACCATCGATTGCTTACCGAAAACGAACGTCTGCGGAAAATTTTGAAAAGGGAAGCCCAGGGAGAAGCGAACTCCGGCGCCCGTTCCCAACCGTTCAACGTCCTCAGCGAACCGAAAAAGAAAAGCGAGGACGTCAGCGACACGGTCGGAGAAGGCTACGACAATCTGGCCCGCCTGTACCACGAAGGATTCCATATCTGCAACGTGTACTACGGTCATTTGCGTACGGAAGGCGACTGCTTGTTCTGCCTGTCTTTTTTGAATAAATGATCCGGAATCAGCCTGAGAGCCGCGGCGTTTTTTGCCGGCGGCTTTTTTTTTAAAGAGGAGCGTTGAAAGATGGAAAAAAGTTACGACGATATTCCGCTGCGCGAAGGCGAACGGGTCGACGACCTGCTGACGCAAAATTTGCATATTATCCAGAGCCCGGACGTATTCAGCTTCTCGATGGATGCGGTGCTGCTGGGGAGATTCGCTTCGGTGCCGGCGCGCGGGCGCGTGCTCGATCTGTGCACGGGCAACGGCGTCATTCCGCTGCTGCTGTCCACCCGGACGAAAGCGCAGATCGAAGGCGTGGAGATTCAGGAACGTCTGGCCGATATGGCGGAGCGCAGCGTGGCGATGAACGGTCTGCAGCAGCGGATCGCGATTCACAATGCCGACCTGAAGACGTTCCATCAGACGGCCGGACACGGCATGTACGACGCGGTCACGGTCAATCCGCCGTATACGGCGCTGACGGGCAGCGATATCAAAGCCAATCTGCACGAAGCGATCGCCCGGCACGAGATCCACTGTACGCTGGAAGACGTGGTGCAGGCCTGCGGCCGGCTCGTGAAGCAGGGCGGCAAAGTGTCGATGGTTCATCGGCCGCATCGGCTGGCGGATATTCTGACGCTGATGCGCCAGTACAAGATCGAGCCCAAACGGGTGCGCTTCGTGCATCCGCGCGCGGGCATGGAAGCGAATATGGTGCTCGTCGAAGGGCTGCGCGACGGCAAGCCGGAGATGCGCATCCTGCCGCCCCTGATCGTGTACAACGAAGAGGGCGTGTACGGCGACGAGATTATGGACATCTACTACGGAGGGCAGAAGGAGGTCTGACATGCAGGTTCAAAAAAGCTTCGAACCCGGCGGAAGCGGAGCGGGTACGCTGTATCTGGTCGCGACGCCGATCGGCAATCTGGAAGACATGACGTACCGCGCGATCCGCACGCTCAAAGAGTGCGAGCTGATCGCGGCGGAAGATACGCGGCAGACGCGCAAACTGCTGACCCACTTCGAGATCGTGCCCCAGAAATTGTTCAGCTACCACGAGCATAACAAGGCTGCAAGCGGCCCCGAATTAATTCGGTATATAATAGAAGGAAAAAATCTGGCCCTCGTCAGCGACGCCGGTCTGCCGGCCGTTTCCGACCCCGGAGCGGACCTGGTCAAGCTGGCGATCGAAGCCGGAATTGCCGTCGTTCCGATCCCCGGAGCGAACGCCGCGCTGTCGGCGCTGATCGTGTCGGGCTTGTCCACGGAACGCTTCACGTTTGCCGGGTTCCTGCCCCGCGACAACAAAGACCGGCGCGAAGCGCTGGACGCGCTGGGACGCCTCGAAGGCACGCTGCTGTTCTACGAATCGCCCCATCGGGTGATCAAGGCGGTCGAAGCGATGCTGGAAGCCTGGGGCCCGAGACGGGCGGCGCTCGCGCGCGAGCTGACCAAGCGCCATGAAGAAGTGGCCCGCGGCACGCTGGACGAACTGCTGCAGCATATGAAGGATCATCCGCCGCTTGGCGAATACTGCATTGCGGTCGAAGGCGAAAGCGCGCAGGAAGCCCAGGAACGCAAAGATGCCTGGTGGCAGGAGCTGGAGCTCGAAGAGCATGTAGCCCATTACGAAGCGCAGGACAACCTGAATCGCAAAGACGCCATGAAAAAAGTGGCCGCGGACCGGGGACTGTCCAAGCGGGACGTCTATAACGCTTTGCTGGATTAGAACAACGCACGGGAAAATTGCAAAAGTGGAAAAGTGCATAAAAAAACGCCTCCGGAGCCGAAGATCGGCGGTTCGGAGGCGTAAACGTGCAAGGAGAAGCAAAAGAAGTTAGAATTGATGGGGATGGGATAAAAAGTGGATCGAGACTTTTATTTCGTAACCCAGCATTTCTAAAAAGTCTTTGCAGACTTTTTATTTTGCTATTGGAGCAGGGATTTCGGAAACGCAGTCGTAACACACGATCTTGCCTCTGAAATAAGTCACGTTGTCGGCGTTGCCGCAGAAAATGCAGGCCGGTTCGTATTTTTTGAGCATAATGCGTTCGCCGTCGACGTAAATTTCCAGCGCGTCCTTCTCGCCGATTCCGAGGGTGCGGCGCAGTTCGATCGGGATGACGACCCGTCCCAGTTCGTCTACTTTTCTTACAATGCCAGTCGATTTCATCATGATATATTGCCTCCCAAGAAGTATAAGTTTAAAAGGATAGCGGAAGGTTGCGCAAACAGCGAATCATTCCGTCTTTTGAAGGAGTGCTGGGCTTATGCGTCCATCCAATGTCATTTTTCGACATTGTTCTAGCTTTTATGATCCTCATAATAACAATGTTTCCCAGAACAGTCAACCCGAGAACGCTGAATATTTCCTTAAAATTTGATAAAAAATCAAGTTCGGCAGAAAATTGTCTAAAAATCGACTAAAAAAGAAAGAAATAATCGATTTCCGGCGATATTTTGCAGCAGATCCAGGCATCATTGCGACGACAAAATGCGACATTGGAACTACATTTCCTATTCCGATTCAAAGGAGTGAAAAAATGCCGAACGACATCAAGCCGCTGCGGGAAGAGAAAGTTTTCAAAGATCCGGTTCACAATTACGTGCACGTACAGAATCGGACGATCTGGTCGCTGATCAACACGCCTGAATTCCAGCGGCTGCGCCGAATCCGGCAGCTGGGGACGACGTATCTGACTTTCCACGGAGCCGAGCACAGCCGCTTCTCGCATTCGCTCGGCGTCTACGAGATTACCCGGCGCATCATCTCCCAATTCGAACGCAACAATTACCCGGATTGGCCGGTCGAAGAAAATCTGGTCGCGATGTGCGCCGCCCTGCTGCATGACCTGGGACACGGACCTTTTTCCCATTCGATCGAAGAAGCTTTCCATATGGACCACGAAGATTGGACCTGCAAAATCATTCTCGGCGATACCGACGTCAACCGGGTGCTGCGCGAAGTGTCGCCGGATCTGCCGGAGCGCGTCGCGTCGGTCATTCGCAAAGACTACGAGAAGAAGATCGTCGTCAACCTGATCACGAGCCCGCTCGATGCGGACCGGATGGATTACCTGCTGCGCGACGCCTATTTCACGGGGGTCAATTACGGAACGATCGATATTGATCGCATCCTGCGCATGCTGCGTCCCTATAATGGAAGAATCGTGGTGAAGGAGTCCGGCATGCACGCCGTGGAAGATTACCTGATGGCGCGCTACCAGATGTATTGGCAGGTCTATTTCCATCCGGTGACGCGCAGCTCGGAGATTATCCTGCGCCAGATTTTCCGCCGGGCGGGAGAGCTGTACCGGGAAGGCTACGCGTTCCAATTTTTGCCGCAGCCGCTGCCCGCTCTTTTCGAAGACAATCTGACCGTCAAGCAGTATCTCAAGCTCGACGAGTCGCTGATCCAGACGACGTTTATGCAGTGGAGCGAAGAGTCCGATCCTATACTGAGCGAGCTCTGCTGCCGATTCCTGCATCGCAGGCTGTATAAATATGTAGAGGTCGATCATATCGACAACGAGACGATCGCAGAGATCCGAAGCAGCTTCGCCGAAGTCGGTCTGCATCCGGAATACGATTTCGAAATTGACTTTCCGACCGACCTGCCGTACGACGTATTCCGGCCGAACGATTCCAATCGGGGCAGCCAGATCCTTTTGCTTGGCAAGCAGGATAAATTGAGAGAAATTTCCGAAGTTTCCGATATTATTAGATCGATCAGCGGGCTGCAGCGGGGCAAAAACCATTTGTATTACCCCCATCACAAACTCGCTGAAGTCATCTCGAAGCTACCGTCAAAAATCGCGTCGATTTTCCCGATTTCGCCGGATTAAGCGCATTTTTGCCGAAAACGAGCCAGAAGTCGCGAATTTTTTCTGTTTGAAAAACAGTCTTAACTTGGTGAAAAACATTGGGCGGCCGAGTCTCGGCAGCCTATTTTTATGAAAAGGAGAGATCATTATGTTATTTGATACTCATACTCATATGGACGCGCCGGAATTCGAAGCGGACCGGGACGAAGCGATGGCTCGGGCCGTCGAAGCGGGCGTGACCCGGATGGTCAATATCGGCTTCAACCGCGAGACCATTCCGACGACGCTTGCGCTGGCCGACAAGTACCCGTTCGTCTACGCGGCGATCGGCTGGCATCCCGTCGATGCGATCGATATGCGGGAAGGCGACCTGGAATGGATCGAATCGCTGTGCGCTCACGAGAAAGTGGTGGCGATCGGCGAGATCGGGCTCGATTACCACTGGGACAAATCGCCCAAAGACGTTCAGCAGCGGGTGCTGCGGGAGCAAATCGCGCTGGCGAAACGGGTCAAGCTGCCGATCGTGATCCATAACCGTGAAGCCCACGAAGACACGCTCCGAATCCTCAAGGAAGAAAACGCTTCGGAAGTCGGCGGCATCATGCATGCGTTCTCCGGCAGCTGGGAAACAGCCAAAATCTGCCTCGATCTGGGCTTCCATCTCTCGTTCGGCGGGCCGGTCACTTTCAAGAACGCCAAGCAGCCTAAAGAGGTGCTCGAGAAGACGCCGATGGACCGGCTGCTGATCGAGACGGATGCGCCGTATTTGACGCCGCATCCGTACCGCGGAAAACGCAACGAGACGGCTTACGTTCGTCTCGTCGCAGAGACGGCTGCCCAGCTAAAAGGAATTTCTCTGGAAGAAATTGCCGAACAGACAATGAAAAATGCGAATAAACTTTTTGGTATCGGTTCTTAAAGAGAGCAAATGCAGTGAAAAGAAGAGTATTTACGAGATATTAATCTCTTAGGTCCAAAAAAGGGCAGAAGATTACAAACTTTTAACCTTTTACTCTGAAATACGTCAAAACGAGCGGCTTTACAAACGCCTGCGAAAAAAGCTATTATCTTGTCAGTGATTAATCCGGCCGTATGTTCGGTTAATCCGACAAATTCATGTACCGTCTCGCTGAATCTTCGTCAGGAATGACGAAGAACGGGGGAACCCGAAGCGGTCTGCCGATTATGATTTCCGAACTTACCGTTCGGTGAAAGCAGCCCGTGGTCGATTCCTTTTCAACTGGGTCTACGGGGTGAATTGGAGGTCTTCTCGCCATGAGCGGAAGAACCGACATAGGACGACTCTCTTCGTCCGAACCCGACAGCTAACCTCGTAAGCGCACAATAAGAGAGAGGCAGCCACGCGCCTTATGTTTTCCTCAGATCGTCAACTTGTCGATTTTATAAGAGGGAAGCCCGCGGAAGAGTCCTCTTAAGTTTTCTTGAGCCGCTCTTTCCACAGGCTTCTTTTGTTTTATGGCAGTTCTGCCGGAGGGAACAGCGTACATAAGTGTGGGATTCAAGGCTGAGCTTTTAGACTGGGATGAACGTAGAGACGTGTTCTCCGATCGGAATCGGGAGGAACATACGGGAAGCACGCTTTTTGCGCTGCCCGTTTCTACGAAAAAATAGCAAGTAGTCGCGTCAATTTTTCTATGTATGCACTTGACGGCGGGGCTATGGAGGAGGACGGAAGAGTGGGAATTTTCACCAAAGAAGACACCCATGGTTCACGATCATCCAGCATGACTTACGCTTGGCGTTGGAAACGCCAGAACGGGCTTCAAATTTTGGGTGTCGCACTATTCGTCGTCGCAGTCGTGACGATGGTACTGCTCGGACTGTATGCACAGGCCGAGAAGCATATTGTGCTGATCGTAGACGGAAAAGAACAAGCGGTAAGCACGCATAAAGGCAGCCTTCAGGAACTGCTGGACGAGCATTCGCTCAGCCTGAAGCCTCAAGACGACGTATCGATGGCGCTCGGCGCTTCGGTTCAGGACGGCGATCGCATTGCGATCACGACGGCCGTACCCGTCACCTTGACGATCGACGAGAAAAGCCAGAAGCGCTTCACGACCGAGAAAACGGTAGCCGCGGCGCTCGCAAGCTGGGACGTCGAGCTCGGCCAATTCGATAAAATCTCGGTACCGGTCAGCTCCCCCGTCCAAAACGGCGGAGCGGTGAACATCACCACGGCCGTACCGGTCACCGTATCTGTCGACGGCAAAAGCAAGCAGGCCTATACCGCCGAGAAAACGGTAGCCGCCGCGCTTGAAGGATGGGAAATCCCGTTCAGCACGCACGACAAGATCTCCGTACCGCTGAGCGCCGCCGTCGAAGCGGACAGCAAGATCGCGATCACGACCGCCATTCCGATCAACCTGACGGTAGGCGGAGAATCGCAAAAGACCCTGACGACCGAAAGAACGGTTGAAGGCGCGCTGTCCGCGATGGACATCGAGCTAGGCGAACACGACAAAGTGTATCCGGGCGCTACGGCTCCATTGACGGAGAACGCCGACGTATCCGTGTATCGCATCAACAAGTTTACGGCCGATCAGGAAGTTAAAGTTCCGTACAAGACGATCGAAAAAGAAGACTCCTCGCTGCTGAAAGGCAAAACCAAAACGGTCCAGGCCGGCGTCGAAGGCGTCGTGGTCCACAAGGTCGAAAAGGTATATCAAGACGGAGAATTCGTAACCAAGTACGTCGTCGACAAAAAAGTCAAAACCGAAAAGCAGGACAAGATCATCGCCGTCGGCACGAAAGAGCCGGTCGTCGAGAAGACGTTTGAGCCGGCAGCCGCCGCCAAACCGTCGGCCAAAGCGGCCTCCGTCAAGTCTTCCTCGTCCGCCAAAGGATTCGAATATAAAACCGTGCTGACCGGTGTGGCCGCTACCGCTTATTCTTCGGAAGAACCGGGAATCGGAACACGCACCGCAACGGGCACGACCGTGACCGAAGGTCGTACGATCGCCGTCGATCCGAACGTGATTCCGCTCGGATGGTGGGTCTATATCGAAGGATACGGATACCGCAAAGCGGAAGACACCGGCAGCGCGATCAAAGGCAAGAAAATCGACATGTACTACGACAGCCTCGGAGCTGCGCTGAACTTCGGCCGCAAATCCGGTCTGACGATTTACGTAATCGGACCGAACAAGCCGTAACGAAGTTTGTTTCCGAAGCGGGCGTTTACGCTGACGGCCGCCGGATGCTATAATCAACCGTATAGGAAACGAAACCGAAGAAGAGGAGGTTCTCCTCTTCTTTTTGTTATGAGAGCCAAAGGAGCGGACACATGATCAGAGAAATGATTGTCGTGGAAGGGCGCGACGATACGGTCGCGATCAAGCGGGCGGTCGACGCGGACACGATCGAGACCGGAGGGTCGGCGATCGGGGCGGCGGTAATTCGCCGCGTCAAGCTGGCGATGGAGCGGCGGGGCGTGATCATTTTGACCGATCCGGATTTTGCGGGAGAACGGATACGCAAAATCGTGGCGCAGAAAGTGCCGGGCTGCAAGCACGCTTTTATCCCCGAAGCCGATGCCACGCGCAAAGGCGATATCGGCGTCGAGAACGCTTCGCCGGAAGCGATTCGCCGCGCGCTGGAGCGGGTGCATACGGAGATGCCGGGCGGGGAGAGCCAGATCGACTGGCAGGACCTGATCGAGACCGGGCTGATCGTGCACCCGAACGCGGCGGCAAGGCGGATGGCGATGGGCAACCTGCTCGGCATCGGCTACTGCAACGGCAAGCAATTCCATAACCGGCTGCGCATGTTCCAGATCTCCCGCCAGGAGTTCGTGGACGCGCTGTCCCAAATCGAAAACGAAGGATCGTGAGTTCATGAACGAAAGAGAAGGCATCGCTTCGCCGAAGCGGACCAAGGAAATTATCGACAAGCACCGGTTTTCATTCAAAAAAAGTCTCGGTCAGAACTTTCTGATCGATCAAAATATTCTCGCCAAAATCGTGGGCGCGGCCGATCTGGACGCGACCAAGGGAGCGCTTGAGATCGGACCCGGCATCGGTGCGCTGACGGAGAAGCTTGCCCTGAACGCGGGGGAAGTGACGGCCGTCGAGATCGACCGCAGGCTGATCCCGATTCTCCAGGACGTGCTGGGGCCCTACGGCAACGTGACGATCCGCCAGGCGGACGTGCTCAAAGTGGACCTGAAGGCGCTGTTCGAGGAATCGTTCGCGCGCAGCGAGAAAGTCAGCGTCGTCGCCAACCTGCCGTATTACGTGACGACTCCGATCCTCATGAAGCTGCTCGAAGAAAAGCTGCCGCTCGAAAATATCGTCGTCATGATCCAGAAAGAAGTTGCCGAGCGGATGTCCGCTTCGCCGGGAGGCAAGGAATACGGCAGCCTCAGCATCGCCGTGCAGTATTACAGCGAGCCGGAACTGGTCTGCATCGTGCCGCGCACGGTGTTCATTCCGCAGCCTAACGTCGAATCCGCCGTGATCCGGCTCAAGGTGCGCGAGAAGCCTCCCGTGGAGCTGGAAGACGAGGAGCATTTCTTCACGCTCGTGCAGGCTTCCTTCACGCAGCGCCGCAAAACGATCGCCAACAATTTGCGCGCCCGCTACTTCCCCGGAGAAGGCCGCGAGCGGATGGAGCAGCTGCTGCAGGAAGCCGAGATCGCGCCGACCCGGCGCGCGGAGACCGTCTCGATCGAAGAATATGCCCGGTTGAGCGGGATTTTCCTTCGGGAAGGACTGCGTTGACGAAGGCGAAAAGGCAGCAATAAATTGCCAAAAATACCCCGTTGACAAGGTAGAAATGATCCTGATATAATGATTAATTTAGCTTGACATGCTTCTCTCAAAATGTTACAATTGAGTGTATTGAGAGAGGTGGTTGAGAAGAATGGCACACCAAACGCTATCGGATATCAAACGCAGTCTCGACGCTCACGTAGGACACCGTATCATGCTTCGCGCAAACGGAGGCAGACGCAAGACGGTTGAGCAAACCGGAGTCCTTGAAGGAACTTATCCGGCGGTATTTACAGTTATGCTTGAAGAAGAAGCCGAACACGCTTCGGGCCGCGTTTCTTATAGTTATGCAGATGTTCTGACCGAGACGGTTGAACTTTCCCTGATGAAAGACGATTCGGCTACGCCGATCGCCTACGCCAGCGTCTGATTCGCCCGGGTTTTTAGAAAGGCGGTTTTCGCTTATGCGAAAACCGCCTTTGTTCGTCTTGGAGACGGCGGCGGCATGTTCGGTCAATAGACTTCGTGTCCGATTTTGCATATAATAGCTAAAGTTCAATTCGAGAGGGAAACCGGGATTCCGGTCAGAATGCAGGGGCGGTGGAGAGCGTGTATATTTACGAAAAAGCGCCGGCGAAGATCAATCTGATGCTGGACGTTTTACATAAAAGAAACGACGGATTTCACGAAGTGGAAATGATCATGACGATGGTCGACCTGGCGGATCGGCTGACGCTGAGCGATCCCGGCAGCAGCCGGATCTCGCTGTCGAGCCAATCGGGCTACATTCCGCTGGACGACAAGAACCTCGCGGTGCGGGCGGCCCGTCTGCTGCGCCAGCGCTTCGGCGTCAGCCGCGGCGTGCATATGCACCTGGAGAAGCGGATTCCGGTCGCGGCGGGCCTTGCGGGCGGCAGCAGCGACGCTGCCGCGGCCCTGCGCGGCCTCAACCGGCTGTGGGAGCTCGGGCTGTCCATGGCCGAGCTGGAAGAGCTGGGCGCGGAGCTCGGCTCCGACGTGCCGTTCTGCGTGCGCGGAGGCACGGCGCTGGCGACCGGGCGGGGCGAGCGGCTGGAAGAGCTGCCGAATCCGCCGCGCTGCTGGGTCATCTTGGCGAAGCCGCCGATCAACGTCTCGACAGCGGACGTGTACGGCAATCTGAAGGCGGCGGAGATCGATGTGCATCCTTCCGCCTCCAGCATGCGGCAGGCGCTGGAGCGAGGCTCTTTCGCCGACGTGTGCGGCGGACTCGGCAACGTGCTGGAAGACGTCACGCTGAAGCTGTACCCGGACGTGGGACGGCTCAAAGGCGTCATGGAGCATCTGGGCGCGGACGGCGTGCTGATGTCCGGCAGCGGGCCGACGGTATTCGGGCTCGTCTTGAAGGAAGAGAAGGCGAAGCGGATCTGCAACGGGCTGAGAGGCTTCTGCGCAGAAGTATACGCGGTCAGGACGCTGGGATAGGCCAGGCAGCGGCGCCGAACAGAGCGGGTGCGGATGGGGTCTGCGTTCGGGTCTCAGGCGAACCTCGGGCGAACCTCAAGCGAACCTCAGGATGATCGAATACGGCCTGCGGCAGCTTTCCGCCTAAAATTCTCTAATTTTTCCTCGCTTTTTTAACGTTTTCTAAAACATTCACATGTACAAATACGTACATGGATGATATATTTTTTATAAAACATTCGGATTTAGCGAGGAAACCCCAGTGAAAAAATTAAAACGCAGTGCAAGGCTAGTGGAGTTAACGCAGTTTTTGTTGGCAAGACCGCACACCCTGATCCCGTTGACGACGTTCGCGGAAAGATACGGCGCGGCCAAGTCTTCGATCAGCGAAGATCTGGCAATCATCAAGGAAGTGTTCGAAGAAGAAGGCATGGGCGAGCTTCAGACGCTGGCCGGGGCGGCGGGCGGAGTGAAATACATTCCGCGCGTCTCGGAAGAGCGTGCGCTCGATATTATCTACAAAGTATGCGGCAAGCTGGAAGAACCGGGACGCATTTTGCCGGGCGGTTACCTGTACATGTCCGACCTGCTCGGACAGCCGCATCTGGTGAACGAGATCGGCGATATTTTCGCGACCATTTTCGGCGGGAAAAATATCGACGTCGTCATGACGGTGGAGACCAAAGGCATTCCGATCGCGTACGCGACAGGAGCGAAGCTGAATCTGCCGGTCGTGCTCGTGCGCCGGGACCATCAGGTTACGGAAGGATCGGCGGTCAGCATCAACTACGTGTCGGGTTCGCACAAGAGCATCCATACGATGACGCTGTCGAGACGGGCGATGAAGGAAAAGTCGCGCGTGCTGATCGTGGACGATTTCATGAAAGCGGGCGGAACGGTGCGCGGCATGATCGACCTGCTGGCCGAATTCAACGCGGAGGTAGCCGGCGTGGGCGTGCTGCTCGATTCGGGCTCGGTCGATTCGGAAGAGCGGCTGTTCGAAGATTACGTGTCGCTGGTGACGCTGGAGACGGTCGATGCCAAAAACCGGACGGTCGGCGTGAAGCCGGGCAATTATTTCGAAAAATAAGTGCCCGGTACCGCGCGGCGGATCGTTCGGCGCCAGAAAAGCGTTTCCCGTCGGGAAATGCTTTTTTTATTTAAATTTCGCTTTTCTTTCAAAACGGAGGCAAAACATCGCGGACACATTACTATAAAGTAGGTATTTTACCTAAACTCATTCGTAATGATAACGAATTTCAGCGGAAAACGGAGATATCCGTAGATTTCGGGAATAAAAGCAAAAAAAATTCCGCGATTTTATAATTTTTAGCCGTAAAAAGAAGGATATTGGAAGTCGGCGTGGAATTCATAACTACAAGTCCTCTAACGAAAAAGGTGGTGAACCGAAATGGAAATTACGGCTGTTAGACTCCGCCGAGTCAACTCCGAAGGCAGAATGAAGGCGATCGCTTCGATTACTATCGACGAAGAGTTTGTCGTGCATGACATTCGGGTGATCGACGGGAATAACGGAATGTTCGTCGCGATGCCAAGCAAGCGTACGCCGGACGGAGAATTCCGGGATATCGCCCATCCGATCTCTTCGGGAACCCGCGAGAAAATTCAAGCTGCCGTTCTGGAAGAATACGAACGTGCGGGCGTCGAAGGCGCGGAAGTGGAAGAAGTCATCGAAGAAGGCGCGTAAGCCACACATAATTTCAAAAGGGAGAGGGAACCGGGGGATTCGGTTCCCTTTTCTTTTTGCCAAGAATGCGATATATTCAGTATAAGTAAATACTTATCGCGAAATCGGAAAGCGAAGCGAAGGAAACGGATTTCGAACCGTTCTTTGGCAGTCGCCGCCCATAGCGGGATGAGGCTCAAATTCGCATTTGTGCCGGGAGCGAACCTTGTTCGCGCGCGGACAAACGACAGGCACGCAGTAAACGCAGAAATAACGGCGAAGGCCGAATCCCCAATAACCGTCGCCTCCAGAGGCAACGGTTATTTCCGGGTAAATAAAGAGGAGGCGGAGCATTGAAGAGGATGGCGATTGTTCTTGCCGCCGGCAAGGGCAAGCGGATGAAGTCGAAGCTGTACAAAGTGCTGCATCCGGTATGCGGCAAGCCGATGGTAGGTCATGTGGTGGATACGGTTCGCCGGACGAACAGCGAGCGCACGGTCATTATCGTGGGTCACGGCGCGGAGGAAGTCCAGGCTTACCTGGGCGATCAGGTCGATTACGCGCTTCAGGCCGAGCAGTTGGGCACGGGGCATGCGGTACGTCAGGCCGAGGCCCTTCTGGGTAAGGAAGAAGGAACGACGATTCTGATCTGCGGCGACACGCCGCTCGTGCGCGCGGAGACGATCGAAGCGATGATCGCGCTGCATGAAGGCGAGGGCGCCGCGGCGACTATTTTGACCGCGGTTCCGGAAGATCCGACCGGGCTCGGACGCATCATCCGCGGCGAAGACGGCGGCGTGCTGCGCATCGTTGAGCAGAAAGACTGCACGCCGGAAGAGAACGCGGTCAGAGAGATCAACACGGGCACGTACTGCTTTGACAACCGCAAACTGTTCGACGCTCTGTCCAAAGTGACCAACGAGAACGCGCAGGGCGAATATTACATTACCGACGTGATCGGCATCCTGCGCGGAGAAGGCGACAAGATCGCCGCCTACGCGACGGAAGACCTCGCCGAGTCGATCGGCGTCAACGACCGCGTCGTGCTGTCCCAGGCTGAAGCGGCGATGCGCGAGCGCATCGTGCGCACGCACATGCTCGGAGGCGTCACGGTCATCGACCCGGCTTCGACCTACATCGGCGCGGACGTGACGATCGGTTCGGATACGGTGCTGCATCCGGGGACGGTTCTGACAGGATCGACCCGGATCGGCGAAGACTGCACGATCGGGCCGAACGCGGAAATCGCAAACGCCGACATCGGCGACGACGCGACGGTCTCGCATTCCGTCGTGCGCGAATCCACAGTCGGCGCGCATGTGTCGGTCGGACCGTTCGCGCATCTTCGTCCGGGTTCCGCCCTGGCGGACGGCGTCAAAGTCGGCAACTTCGTCGAAGTGAAAAATGCCGAGATCGGGCAGGACTCCAAAGTGTCCCACCTGAGCTACGTCGGCGACGCCAAAGTCGGCAGCCGCGTCAATATCGGCTGCGGCGCCATCACCGTCAACTACGACGGCTTCAACAAATCGCTCACCGAGATCGAAGACGACGCGTTCGTCGGCAGCAACGTGAACCTGATCGCTCCGGTTCACGTCGGCAAGGGCGCTTACGTGGTCGCGGGCTCCACGATCACGAAGGAAGTTCCGGCCGGCGATCTGGCGATCGGCAGAGCCCGGCAGGAAAACAAGCCGGGTTATGCGGACAAGATCAAGGCTCGCGCCAAAGCGAAAAAGGAAGCGAATTCGAATAAGTAAACGGCGAAAAGGAGGCCGGGCTCAGCAGCCGGGCCTCTTTTCGGGAAAATAGGCAACGTCGGGAAGTTCGAAGCTCCGCAATTTGCGGGCGAGGCATCGTTTTACCGGAGACAGGGTCCGCCCCAGGCGGCCTTGTCCACTAATGACCAGCACGGAGGGTTTACACTATTATGACTTATTGCGATTCAAAGCTGAAAATATTCACGTGCAATTCGAACCCCAAGCTGGCGAACCAAATCGCCGATTACATCGGCATTCCGATGGGCGAATCGCATACGACGAGCTTTAGCGACGGAGAGATCCAGGTCAAATTGTCCGAGAGCGTGCGCGGCAGCCACGTCTACATCATCCAGTCGACCTGCCTGCCCGTCAACGACAACCTGATGGAGCTGCTGGTCATGGTCGACGCGCTGAAGCGCGCTTCCGCAAAAAGTATCAACGTCGTCATTCCGTATTACGGCTATGCCCGTCAAGACCGCAAAGCGCGTTCCCGAGATCCGATCACGGCCAAGCTGGTCGCGGACCTGATCGAAAAAGCCGGCGCGCACCGCGTCATCGCAATGGACCTGCACGCCATGCAGATTCAGGGATTCTTCGACATTCCGGTCGACCATCTGCTGGGCGTGCCGATTCTGGCGCAGTATTTCCGTTCGAAACAGATCGAAAATCCGATCGTCGTCTCGCCGGACCACGGCGGCGTCGTGCGGGCGCGCAAATTGGCGGACCTGCTGAACGCTCCGCTGGCGATCATCGACAAGCGCCGTCCGGAACCGAACGTCAGCGAAGTCATGAACATCATCGGGAATATCGAAGGCAAGACGGCGATCCTGATCGACGACATCATCGACACGGCCGGCACGATCGTGCTCGGCGCGAACGCGCTGGTCGAAGGCGGAGCCAAAGAAGTCTATGCGTGCTGCACCCATCCGGTGCTATCCGGACCGGCCATGGAACGCCTGGAGAACTCGCCGCTCAAAGAAGTGATCGTGACCGATACGATTCCGATCACGCATCCGAATCCGACGAACAAGCTGAAAGTGCTGTCGGTCGCGCCTCTGCTGGGCGAAGCGATCATTCGCGTGCACGAAGAATTGTCGATCAGCAAACTGTTCGAACTGTAGGTTCGGCAGAGTTGCGATAAAGCCTGCGGCGGGTTACGCCTCCTTCCTGGAAGGAGGCGTAACCCTTCTCGGCGTGATTTTGCCCGGGCCTCCCTTGCGGGAAGCGGCGTTTAGTAGCCCGGGCGCGACAGAAACACGTAACGGCCGCGGTGGTACAGCGATTGGCCGATTTCGATAAAGCTTTCGTGAATGCCCGTGACCCGTCCGATATCGACAGGCACGTCCTGATGATAGACTTCGACGGGAACTCCGGCGTTCATATGATCGTGAAAATGGCGGTTGTCCTTGAGTAGGGCTCCGAATTCGTACATGTGGCTTTACAGCTCCTTTGGTGAACGGGCCGGCAGGACCCGCTTCGGCGGGCCGTGCCTGTGTCCCTAATAGGCTTTATCCTTATATTGTAACAAAAATACGCAGCAGAACCATAACGATTGCAGGCGAGGAGTCGTAACGGATGAAATGGATCGTAGGGCTGGGCAATCCCGGCAAAAATTATGAGAAGACGCGCCATAACGTCGGCTTCATGGCGTTGGACCGCTTGGCGCAAAAGCACGGCATTTCGATCAATCAAAGCAAGTGCAAAGCGCTGATCGGCGAAGGCATGATCGGCCGCGAGAAAATCGTCCTGATCAAGCCGATGACGTTCATGAACCTGTCGGGCGAATCGGTTCGCGCCTACATGGACTATTATAAAGTCGAACTCAAAGACCTGATCGTCGTCTACGACGATCTCGACACCGAAGTCGGCCGCGTCCGGCTGCGCTACCAGGGCAGCGCCGGCGGCCACAACGGCATCAAGTCGATCATTCAGCATACCGGCACGCAGACGTTCGACCGGGTGCGCATGGGCATTTCCCGTCCGCAAAACGGCATGGCCGTCGTCGATTACGTGCTGGCTCCTTTTGCCAAGGCGGAGCAGCCGCTGCTCGACGAAATGATCGAAAAGACGTGCGACGCGCTCGAACACAGTCTGGACCATACGTTCGAACAGACGATGGCCCGGTTCAACGGATAGCGAAGAAGGCCTTACCGCCATGCGCCCAGGCGCATCGCAAGGCCTTTGCCTTGCATTCTTTTACTCTACAAGCATAAGAGAGGTGCCCCCTTGTTAAACGCGCTTATCAAAGAAGTTGCCCGGGACCAGGACTTTATCTCGATTCAAAAAGCCGCTGCGGCCGGGATGAAGGAACAGTTGGTCGCGGGCTTGTCGGGCTCGGCGCGCCAGCTGATGATGGCGGGCCTGCATCAGGAGCTGGAACGTCCGCTGCTGATCGTCACGCACAATATTTTTTCGGCTCAAAAAATCGCGGATGATCTTCAGGAAGCGCTTCCCGAAGGAAGCGTGCTGTTCTACCCGGCCAACGAACTGGTCGCGGCGGAATCGGCGATCTCGAGTCCGGAGACCATCGCGCAGCGTATCGAAGTGCTGACTCGCTGCGCCGAAGGGTTCAAAGGCGTGCTGGTCGTGCCGTTCTCCGGCCTGCGCCGTTTCGTGCCGGACCCGGAAGAGATCCGCGCCGCCCAGTTCACGATCGAAGAAGGCGGCACGCTCGACCTGGAACACTTCCTGCTGCGCATGGTCGAACTCGGCTATTCGCGCGTGGAACGTGTCGAAACGCGGGGCGAGATGAGCGTGCGCGGCGGAATCGTCGATTTTTTCCCGACGACGTCCGCGCTTGCCTACCGGATCGAACTGTTCGACGACGAAGTGGACTCGATCCGCACGTTCGACCCGGAAGACCAACGTTCGATCGATAAAGTCAAAAGCGTCCGCATCCGTCCGAGCCGCGAGCTTGTCGCAAGCGGCAAGCGGATGTCCCAGGCGGCCGATGCCGCGGCGGAGCTGCTGGAGAAGCAATTGGAGCGCATGACCGACCGCAAAGCCAAAACGGCGCTGCAGCAAGAAATCGGCCGGGAGATCGAACTGCTGCGCCAACAGATCCATTTTCCGGAAATGTACAAATACGTCTCCCTGATCTACCCGGAACGCCGGACGCTGTACGATTACATGCCGGACGACACGCTGCTGATGATGGAAGAGCCTTCGCGCCTGCTCGACACGGCCGCGCAGCTCGAACGGGACGAAGCCGAATGGAACCTGCACCTGCTGCAGAGCGGCAAAAGCCTGCCGGACCTGCCGCTTGCGCTCGAAGGCGACACGGCCATCTACCAGCGCCCGTTCCAGACGCTGTTCCTGTCGCTGTTCGTCCGCCAGATTCCGCGCACCCATCCGGGGCAGGTCGTCAACGTCGTCAGCCGGACGATGCAGGACTTCCACGGGCAGATGAACGTGCTGAAGGCCGAGATGGAACGCTGGAAAAAATCCAATATGCGCGTCATCATGCTGGCCGGCGACGACGAACGGGCCGAACGCATCCGCCAGGTGCTCGAAGACTACGATATCGAGACGCCGGAGATTATGCGCGGCCATCTGCAGGGCGGCTTCGAGCTGCCCTCCGCCCATCTCGTCGTCATTACGGAAGGCGAACTGTTCGCCCAGAAGCAGCGCAAAGTGCGCAAAAGCACGTCCACGAAGCAGATCGACAACGCCGAGCGTATCAAAAGCTATACCGAGCTGAAAGTCGGCGACTACGTCGTGCACCAAAACCACGGTATCGGCAAATACCTCGGCATCGGCACGCTCGAAGTCGGCGGCATCCATAAAGACTACATGCATATCATGTATGCCGGCGGCGACAAGCTGTCCGTGCCGATCGAACAGATCGACCTGATCCAGAAATACGTCGGCGCCGAAGACAAAGAGCCGAAAGTGTACAAGCTGGGCGGCAACGAGTGGACGAGAGTCAAGACCAAAGTCCGTTCGTCCGTGCAGGACATCGCCGACGACCTGATCAAGCTGTACGCGGAGAGACAGGCTTCCGCCGGGTACAGCTTCGACAAGGATACGCCGGACCAGAACGATTTCGAAAACACGTTCCCTTATGAAGAGACGCGCGACCAGCTGCGGGCGATCGAAGAGATCAAGGGCGACATGGAGATGACCCGTCCGATGGACCGTCTGCTGTGCGGGGACGTCGGCTACGGCAAGACGGAAGTCGCGATCCGCGCGGCGTTCAAGGCGGCGATCGAAGGCAAGCAGGTCGCGATTCTCGTGCCGACGACCATTTTGGCGCAGCAGCATTACGAGACGTTCCGGGAACGTTTCGAAGGGTATCCGTTCAATATTGGCGTCCTCAGCCGTTTCCGCTCGCGCAAAGAACAGAACGAGACGATCAAGGGCGTCAAGCAGGGCACGATCGATGTCATTATCGGCACGCACCGCATCCTGTCGCAGGATCTCGTGTTCAAGGATCTCGGCCTGCTGATCGTCGACGAAGAGCAGCGGTTCGGCGTGACGCACAAGGAAAAGCTCAAGCGGCTCAAGACGAACGTGGACGTGCTGACGCTGACGGCGACGCCGATTCCGCGTACGCTGCACATGTCCATGCTGGGCGTACGGGATCTGTCGGTTATCGAGACGCCGCCGGAGAACCGTTTCCCGGTGCAGACGTACGTGGTCGAATACAGCCCGACGCTCGTGCGCGAAGCGATCGAACGGGAGCTTGCGCGCGGCGGACAGGTGTACTACCTGTACAACCGCGTGCAGGGCATCCACGAGAAGGCGGCGGAAATTTCCGAGCTCGTGCCGGACGCGCGCGTCAGCGTGGGCCACGGGCAGATGAGCGAGCAGGAACTGGAGCGGACGATCCTCGACTTCCTCGAAGGCGAATCGGACGTGCTCGTCAGCACGAGCATCATCGAGACGGGCGTGGACATTCCGAACGTCAATACGCTGATCGTGCACGACGCGGACAAGATGGGTCTGTCGCAGCTGTACCAGATGCGCGGGCGCGTCGGCCGTTCCAACCGGATCGCGTATGCGTATTTCTCTTACCAAAAAGACAAGGTGCTGACCGAGGTCGCCGAGAAACGCCTGCAGTCGATCAAGGAATTTACGGAACTCGGTTCCGGCTTCAAGATCGCCATGCGCGACTTGTCGATTCGCGGCGCGGGCAATCTGCTCGGCGCGGAACAGTCCGGCTTCATCGCGTCCGTCGGATTCGACTTGTACTCGCAGATGCTGGCCGAAGAAATCCAGAAGCGCAAAATTTCGATGCTCGGCGAAGCGCCGGCGGAAGACAAGCACTGGAGCACGATGATCGACCTGTCGATCGACGCGTATCTGCCTTCGGATTACATTTACGACAGCATCCAGAAGATCGAGATTTACAAAAAGGTTGCCGCGGCGACCACCTTCGAAGAAGTGCTCGAACTCGAAGACGAGCTGCTTGACCGGTTCGGCGAACTGCCGGAAGCGGTCGTGCGCCTGATGCAGGTCGCGCGCTTCAAAATTTACGGCCGCACGTACGGCATCGAGAGCATCGCACGAAGAGGCGACGATCTTCTCGTCACGTTCTACGAAGGACAGGAGAAAGCGGCCGATCCTTCCAAACTCGCGCAAGTTGGAAATCAGTTCGAAAGCAGTGTACAATTTAAGCAGGGTACGCCTCTTGCGTTCCAAATCAAAGGCAGGAGCCTGCCGGAATCCGAGCGTTTAGGGACGCTGGAACGGGTTCTGGATGCCCTCCAACAAGCGTTCAAATCGAAGGGAGAACTTCATGATGCAGTCAAGTCATAGAAAATGGGGAAAATTGGCGTCGCTCGGAGCCGTTGCGGTCTTGTCTTTTTCCGTACTGGCCGCCTGCGGCGACAAAGCCGATCCGGGCAATGATACGGCCAAGGTCGAAGACAGCAAGGTACTGGCCACTTACGACGGGGGAAACGTCACGGAAGACCAGTTCAACAAAGAATTGAACGTTATGAAATTTTTGCAGCCGACCTATGCGTCGATGATGGATTCGGCCGATATCAAAAACTATATGCTGGACCAGCAGATTGCTTATAACTATCTCGAAGACAAAGCGACGGACGAAGAGAAGAAGAAGGGTGCCGAAATGGCGACCGAGCAGCTGGATCAGATGAAAGCCCAGGTCGACCAGGAGCAGCTCAATACCATGCTGAAGCAACAGAACATTACCGAAGCGGACCTGACGACGTACATGACGCAGGTCATGACGGCCGTGCAGTACATGTCCAACCAGGTCAAGGACGAAGAAGTGCAAAAAGAGTACGACGCCAACAAAGAAGCCTACATCACGGCGAACGTGCGCCATATTTTGATCAACTTCACGGACGCGGAAGGCAAAAAGCGTACCGAAGCCGAAACGCTGAAGTTGGCCAAGGAAGCCAAAGCGAGAGTCGACGGCGGCGAAGATTTCGCCAAAGTGGCCAAAGAACTGTCGGAAGACCCGGGTTCGGCTTCGAACGGCGGTCTGTATGAAGGCGCAGCCGTAGGCGACTGGGTGGAAGCGTTCAAAAAAGCGGCGATGGAACAAAAAGTCGGCGTAGTGGGCGATCCGGTCAAAACCGAATACGGCTACCACGTGATCAAGGTCGAGAAAAGAACCGACACGCTGACGGACGAAGTGAAGGATTCGGTTCGCCGTACCCTGGCGTCCAACAAGCTGAATACGTTCATGGAAAAAGATTTGAAAGGTATCACGAAAAGCAAGGAAGAATTCAAGGATCCGGTAACGCCGCCTGCGGCCGAAGGCACGACGCCTGAAGGAACCGACGGCGCTGCACCGGAAGGCACAACGCCGCCTGCAACCGAAGGTACGGCTCCCGGAGCCGCCGAAGGAACAGACGGCGCCGTAACGGAAGGTGCCGATCAAGGCGCCGCGACCGATGGTGCGGCGACCGACGGCGCAGCGACCGACGAATCCGGCGCTGCCGGCACGTCGACCGATGCCGGTACCGAGACCAAAACGGACGGCAAGTAAACCCATGCGCCGCCCCCGGGCGGCAGCCATAGTCAAACTCAAAAATAGCGCGCTTCCACGCGCTATTTTTTTGAGCCAAAAAAACGGCCGGAAGCCCGAAGGGCTTCCGGCAAGAAGGAGGGCTGCGGCGTGAAGACGTCCACCTCGTCCGGCTTGCTCAGGGGCGCTTTCATTCTCGGCGCCGCGGCAATCCTGTCCAAAATGATCGGCACGCTGCAGAAGATCCCGCTGCAAAATCTGGGCGGGGACGGCGTGTTCGGCATCTACACGACCATTTATTCGTTTTACGCCTTTTTGGCCGTGTTCGTCACGGCCGCGCTGCCGGCGGCCATCTCCAAATACGTCGCCGAGCGGATCGCCGGCGCGGACGAACGCGGCGTGCGCGCCGTGCTCCGCGCGGGCCTGCTGACCGGCTGCGCCGCCGGCCTGCTGATGGCGCTCGGCATGTGGAGCCTTGCGCCGCTGCTGTCCGGTTGGATCGGCAGCGAGCATACGCTGCTGCCGCTGCGCGCGGTCGCGCTCGCACTGCTCGTCGTGCCGCCGATGGCCGCGCTGCGCGGCTTCTTCCAGGGGCAGCAGCAGGCGCTGCCGACCGCGGTCTCGCAAGTCAGCGAGCAGATCGTGCGCGTCGGGGTTATGATCGCGCTGCTGCTGGCGCTGAACTCGGCCGGCGCTTCCGACGAGCGGATTGCCGCGGGAGCGGCGTTCGGTTCGTTTGCCGGCGGTCTGGCCGGACTGCTCGTCATGCTCGTGTTCTGGCGGCGGCACCGCAAGCGCAAGCAGGCGGAACTCGCGGAGCGGGCGGCAGAGCCGGCTGCGCGGCCGGCTTTCCCGGTGGCGAGTGCCGCCGACCCGCAGGGCGGCTCCGTCTGGCGGTGGATCAAGCCGCTGCTGATCTATGCCGTGCCGGTCTTCGTCGGCTCGCTGTCCCAGCCGCTGCTGAGCCTCGTCGATACGCTTACCGTGCCCCGGCTGCTGCAAAGCGGAGGTTGGGGCGACCTTGCGGCGATGGAGCAGTTCGGCGTCTATAACCGCGGCATCCCGATCGTCCAGCTCGTCTTCATGCTGGCGACTTCGCTCTCCACGCTGCTGCTGCCGGCTATCGCCGAAGCGAAAGCGCGCGGCGAAGAAGGGCGGATCGCCGTATCCGCTTCGGTCGCGCTGCGCTGGCTGTGGCTGCTCGGCCTGACGGCCGCCGCGGGTCTGGCCGTGCTGGCCGGCCCGGTCAACGTCATGCTGTACGCCGACGACCAGGGCACCGACGCGCTGCGCTGGACCGCGCTGTCCGCCGCGGGCGGCACGCTCGGCATCGTGTCCGCCGCGCTGCTGCAGGGCATGGGCGCCGTTCGGGCGCCCGCGCTGTTCCTGCTCGTCTCGGCCGTGTTGAAGCTTGGGCTCAACCTGCTGCTCGTGCCGTATATGGGCATCTCCGGCGCCGCTCTGGCCGGCGCCGTGTCCTACATGGTCGCCGCGCTGCTCGGCGTCCTGCTGCTCGCCCGCCTGACCGGGCTGCGCCGCGGCGTGCGACGTACGCTGCTCCAGCCCCTGCTGCTGGCGGGTCTGACGGCGCTTGCCGCCTATGCCGTCCGCCTGCTGGCGGACGGGCTGCTGACCGCCGCGGGCCTCGACGGACGCGCGGGCGCGATGCTGACCAGCCTCGCCGGCGTCGCCGCAGGCGTGATCGCCTTCGCCGCCGCGCTGATCTACACCCGCGCGGTATCGGACGCGGAGCTGTCCGCACTGCCCGGCGGCACGAAGCTTGCCGCCTTCGCGCGGCGGCTGCGCCGCGAATCGTAGACCGGCGCCGATCGGCCGTCGAGCCGCGATTTCGCCGCCTTTTCCCTGGCTGCAATACACGCTTGAGGGAAAAAATGTCTTTTTCCGAGCAAGGGAACGCTTGTACGCATTTAGGATTCGCAATTCGCGAGAACCCGTGATATAGTGGTAAAATGCGAGGTGCAGCGGAAGGGGATGAATCGGCAATGAGTACGGAAATTACGGTAGTCGGACTGGGTTCCGGCGATCCGGACCAGCTGACGCTGGGCATATGGAAAGTCCTTCAGGGCGCGGGCCGGATCTACGTCCGGACGCAGGAACATCCGGTCATGAACCGGATCGCCGCCGAAGGCATCGCGTTCGATTCGTTCGACTCGGTCTACGAAGACAACGAATCGTTCGGAGACGTCTACGAGACGATCGCGCGCAGGCTCGTGGAGCTGGCGGCGGACGAACCGATCGTCTACGCCGTGCCGGGCCATCCGATGGTCGCCGAGAAGACGGTGCTGCTGCTGCGCGAATATGCGGAGCAGTCCGGCGTCGCCCTGAAGGTGCTCGGCGGGGAGAGCTTCCTCGACCAGGCTTTCGTGCGGCTCGGCTTCGATCCGATCGAAGGATTCCAGCTGCTGGACTCCTCGGGCGTGACGGCCGAGCTGATTCGGCCTTCCCTGCATACGCTGATTGGCCAGGTTTACGATTCGCTGACCGCTTCCGAGGTTAAACTCGGATTGATGGAAGTTTATCCCGACGACCATCCGGTCGTTGTGGGCCATGCGCTCGGCGTGGAAGGCGAAGAGCAAATTCTTCGCGTTCCGCTGTACGAGCTGGACCGCCTCGAAGGATACGGCAACCTGTCGCTCGTGTACGTTCCCCGGAGCGACGACGAAGCGCTTCGGGCCGGCAGTTTTGCCAGGCTGCACGAGATCGTCGGCATTCTGCGCAGCCCGGGCGGCTGTCCGTGGGACATCGAGCAGACGCACGCTTCGATCCGCAAGAACCTGATCGAAGAGACGTACGAGGTGCTGGAGACGATCGACGACGACGACCCCGACCATATGCGCGAAGAGCTGGGCGACCTGCTGCTGCAGATTCTGCTTCACTCCCGCATGGAAGAGGAAGTCGGCACGTTCACCGTCTACGACGTGATTCGCGGACTGAACGAGAAGTTGATCTTCCGCCATCCGCACGTATTCGGCGATACCGCGGCCGGCAGCGCCGAAGAAGCGTTGAAGAACTGGGACGCCATGAAGGCGGAGGAGAAGAAGCTGCGGGGCGAGAACGCTCCGGAAGCCTCCCTGTTGGACGGCGTGCCGAGAGATCTTCCGGCGCTTATGAAGGCGTACAAGATCCAGAAGAAGGCGGCCAAGGCCGGTTTCGACTGGGACAACATCGAAGACGTCTTCGCCAAGATCGAAGAAGAATTGGGCGAGCTTCGCCAAGGGTTGGCCGAGGGGGCCGATGCCGACGCCCTCAAGCTCGAATTGGGCGACTTGCTGTTCTCCGCGGTCAACGCGTCCCGTTTTCTGGATGCCGACCCGGAAGAAGCGCTCTCGCTCGTCAACGACAAGTTCCGCCGCCGGTTCGGTTACATCGAGCGCAAGCTGCGCGAGCGGGGAAGTTCCCCGCAGGGCAGCACGCTCGCCGAAATGGACGAACTGTGGAACGAAGCGAAGACGACGGAATAACGCGAAGCGCCCTTATCACCGCGGCCGCTTCCGCTGCCGGAAGTGCATGCCGGATCCGCAAGAGCGGACTCGGCGCATGCCGGCGCGAACGGCCGTCCGACAAATCGGATAAACGCGACAGCGCAGGGCTTGCCCGTGCTTCGCTTATCATTTTGAGCGTTACGTCTCCGGCATTGCCCGCTTTCGGATCGTATCCGGCAGCCGGCCTGGCGGACAGGCGGACGCGACCTTAAAATCCCGGGAGGAATGAATGCAATGAATAAAACCGAACTGATCAACAACATCGCGGAAAAAAGCGGAGTAGGCAAAAAAGAAGTCGAAGCGGTACTGAACGGCTTCATGGACGGCGTAACCGAAGCACTCGCTGGCGGAGACAAAGTTCAACTGATCGGATTCGGCACGTTCGAGACCCGCAAGCGCGCAGGCCGTACAGGTCGCAACCCGCAGACCGGCGAGCCGATCACGATTCCCGAGTCGAGCGTTCCTGCGTTCAAAGCGGGCAACAAACTCAAAGACGCGGTTAAGTAATTATGCGTGTCGATAAATTCCTGAAAGTGTCCAGGCTCATCAAGCGGCGCACCGTAGCGAAGGACGTGTCCGAGCAGGGCCGCGTGCTGATCAACGGCCGCGAGGCCAAGCCCAGCGCTTCGGTGAAAGTCGGCGACGAAATTACCGTGCAGTTCGGGCAGAAGCTCGTCACCGTCCGGGTCGAACGCCTCGCGGATACGACCCGCAAAGATGAAGCGGCAGGCATGTATACCCTAGTCAAGGAAGAACCGATTCCCCGTGAAGACGGTTTTAACTTTTAACGAAGTCGTTTGACAAACCTAAAAAGGCGTTTCCGCTGCGGCGGGAACGCCTTTTTAGGCTAAATTTGCGCGTTTTCGCGTCAATTCTTCTTCTTTTGTGTTAATGTTCTAAGTAGATCTTTAAGATAGGCCATGCGGACTATGAACCGCTGCCCAGGCAGAGGACAATCTTTTCGCCGCTCTATCGAGTCTGGCGGCTTTTCTTCCGATACAAAGCGTGAAGCCGCGTGCCGGATTCCTTTTCCGACGGGAAGATCGGTACGCTGCATTCCTATTCAAATAACGGCCGGCATCTGTCCGGTGAAGGAGGGTTCCATAAGCATGAGAGCGACTTCCGCAGCAAGAAATCCCAATCGACAACAGCCTGAACGAGCACCGAAGAACGATCGGACCGAGGTCCGGCGAACATCGTCCAACCGGCAGCAGAGCGGCAAGAAGCGTCTTCGTTTATGGGCTGTCCTGATGCTGGTTCTGATTCTCTGGTCGGGATATACCCTGATCAGCCAATCGTCGGTCATCGCGGACAAGTCCGCGCAGCTCGAAGAACGGGCGACGGCCAAAGCGTCAAGCGAGACGGCGCTGGGCGAAGTGAAAACGGAGATCAAGCGACTTCAGGATCCTGAATATATCGCCCAAATCGCCCGCAAGGAATACAACATGTTCAAACCGGAAGAAATCCCGATCCGGGTCACCGGAGAAGGCGGAGGAGAGTAGGTTTTCCGCGGTTTTATGCGGTTTTGTTTGTTGACCGCCGTTTCCGCTTCCGTTATAATCAAATCACCGCAGCCCGGAATTTGACAGATTCGGCTGTATATTTTTAAGGGAGGATCATTTCATTCTATGGCAATTGAAGTAGGCACCAAATTAGAGGGCAAAGTGACAGGCATTACGCATTTCGGAGCATTCGTGGATTTGTCCGGAGGTGTCACGGGTCTTGTTCATATCTCGGAAATCGCCGACAACTACGTAAAAGATGTGAACGATCACCTGAAGATTGGCGATATGGTGACGGTCAAAGTCATCAACGTCGACAAAGACGGCAAGATTGGCTTGTCCATCAAGCAAACGGTGGATCGACCTGCCGGTTCTGCACCTGCTCCTTCCTCCCGTCCTCCTAGACCGGATCGCGACCGCGGACCGAGCAGCGGCGGCGGTGGCGGCGAACGCTACAACGGTAGCGGCGGCGGTGGCGGTGGTGGCGGATTTAACCGCGGCGGCAGCGGCGGTGGCGGCGGCCGACCTTCGAGGCCTCCTGGCGGCGGTAAACCTGCATTCGGCAAGCCCGCATTCGGTAAGCCTTCGTTCGATGATAAATTGACCCGTTTCCTTAAAGACAGCGAAGAGCGCATCTCTTCCATCAAGAAAAACACGGAATCCAAGCGTGGAGGCCGTGGAGCCAAGAGATCGTAAGACGATCCTTTGGTTTGTATAGCTGCGATCACCGCGAATGGCCAAGCCGCTCGCGGTTTTTTGCTTTGATTCGCGGCAGCGTTCAACGAACACCGCTTTTTATCCGATAAAAGATAAAGATTGGCTTCAAAAGGTTCACAAACTGCCGGAATCGGATATCGGCCGCAATCGCGCCGGAAAGGACGGGATGCCAAGTGGCTGCACCAGATTTGCCGGAATTCACGCCGGGCAAGGTCGTGACCGGAGAGAACCAGGGCGGGCAGTACACGATACAGTCGTTGATCGGGCGCGGAGCGAACGGCAACGTCTATCTGGTGCGGTCGGCGGCCGGCTATCCGGCGGCGCTCAAGGCCGGCCCGGAAAAGCCGGAACTCAAAGCGGAAGTCGAAATGCTGGCCGAGCTGAAAAAGCGCGAGCTTGAAAACGGCGACCATCGTTCGTTTCTGCTCGACGCCGACCGGTTCCGGACCGGGGATCGCTCTATTCCTTTTTACGTGATGAAATTCGTGCGCGGCATGCCGATCGACGCCTATATTCGCAAATACGGATACCGTCAGATCGGGGCCGCCGGGCTTGGCCTGCTCGATCGGCTGTCCGGGCTGCACCGTGCCGGCTTCATTTTCGGCGATCTCAAGCCGTGCCACGTGCTGGTCGAAGAGAGCGGCGCCGTGGAGCTGGTCGATTACGGCGGAGCCAGCGCGATCGGCGCGAGCGTGAAGCAGTACAGCGGTTGGTACGACCGCAAATACTGGAACGCGGGCAGCCGCACCGCCGACCCCGGCTACGACCTGTTCGCTTTTGCGGTGCTCTGCCTGCACGTCTTCGACGAGCGGGGGCTGCGCCGGCTCGACGGGGCGCTGCTGCCCCAGACCCGCAGCGCGGAAGACCTGGCCCAGCTGGCCGGCCGGATTCCGGCGCTGCAAGTCTTCCGGCCGTGGCTGGAGCGGGCGCTGCACGGGGGCTTCACGGGCTCGGGGGAAGCGCACGCCTACTGGAAGGCGCTCTGCCGCCTGCATCCCGCCAAAGCGCGGAGAGGCTCTTCCAGGATGCTGACAGCCGCGTTCTGCGGCTCCCTGCTGCTGCTCGGGGCCGTCGTGTACGCGGCGCTGTCGCTATGAGAAAAGGGGAGGGGAGACGGTGAAGGACGACAACCGATTGTTGGACGGGCTGGACCGCGAAGCCGGCGAATACGGCATGTGGCGCGGCGGGGACACGATCGTGGTCGCCGTGTCCGGCGGACCGGATTCGATGGCGCTGCTGCATCTGCTGCACGGCTTGTCGCCGCGGCGGAATCTCCGCCTCGTCTGCGCGCACGTGAACCACGGCCTGCGGCCGGAAGAATCGGCGGCGGAAGCGGAACGGGTGCGCGAAGCCGCGGACCGGCTCGGCCTGCCGTTCGAACTCGGCGAACCGGACGTCAGCGGACACAAGCGCGCAGAGCGCCTCGGCACCCAGGCGGCGGCGCGCGAGCTTCGCTACCGGTTTTTGCGGGACACGGCGCGCAGACACGGCGCGTCAGCTATCGCGCTGGCCCATCACGCGGACGACCAGGCGGAGACGGTGCTGCTGCATCTGCTGCGCGGAAGCGGAACCGGCGGATTGGGCGGCATGCGCCGGGTACGCGAATGGGACGGCGTTCGGCTGGTGCGGCCGCTGCTCGGCTTCGGCAAAGCCGATTTGGTTTCTTTTTGCGAAAAAAACAGGATCGGCTATGTGACGGACAGCAGCAACGCCCGGCCCGATTATGTTCGAAACCGGATTCGGCTGGAGACGATTCCGCATCTGGAGAGTTACAACGGAAAGCTGACGGCGGCGCTGAACCGGCTGGCCGACACGCTCGGCCCGGAAGAAGATTTTTTGAACGAACAGGCCGAACTTGCGTTCGAACAGACCTGCGCGGTGGGTCCGAACGGCACGGAGCTTCGAACGGAGGCCTTTTCCTCCCGGCCCGTCGCTTTACAACGCAGGCTCGTTAAATTAATATTAAATTACCTGTCGGAACCGGACATGGAGACCGATTTTGCCAAGGTGGAGCTTGTGCGCCGGCGCTTGGTCTCTTCCGAAGATTCGACCTGGACGCTGGACCTCGGATACGGACGGACCTGCACGCGCGAATACGATCGTGCGTTTTTCCGTCTCGGCAGACCCGAGCCCGGCGTTCTTCGAACCGTGAGCATCGACAGGGAGCCGGGTATGCGCAGGCTGTCGTTCGGAAGTTTCGATATGATCTTCAGGGAGGAGCGGGAAATTCCCGACGTCGAAACGATGAGGAATCCGGACCGCCGGGAAGTCGCGTTCGACGCGGATCGGCTGCAGTACCCGCTAACCTTGCGTTCGCGCCTTCCGGGAGATCGGATCGAGCTTCCGCGAGGAGCCGGCACGAAGAAAGTCAAAGATCTGCTGATCGACGAAAAGATCGCTCCGTCCGAGCGCGGCCTGATTCCGGTCGTATGCGACGCGCAGGGGCGCATCGTGTGGCTGGCCGGCCTGCGGCGCTCCGGACATGCCTGGATAGACGGGCGGAGCGAGAAGATTCTATATATTCGGATAGATCGGGCTCTTTGTTGACGGTTTTGGTTTATAAGATAGAAAGAAGATCAAGTCTCAATCAGATCACAATTGTGGGAGGGTCATGCACGTTGCAAAACGACATTCAGGAAGTGCTTATCAGCGAAGAGGAACTCCAGGCCAAAATCAAGGAACTGGGCGCGCAGCTCAGCGGCGAATACACGGACCGCAATCCGCTCGTCATCTGCGTGTTGAAAGGCGCTTTCATTTTCATGGCCGACCTTGTCAAACGCATTACGGTACCGATCGAACTCGACTTCATGGCGGTATCAAGCTACGGGGCGGCTACGAAGTCGTCCGGCGTCGTGAAGATCATCAAGGATCTGGACACGACGGTGGAAGGGCGCGACGTGCTGATCGTGGAAGACATCATCGACAGCGGGCTGACGCTCAGCCACCTGATCGAACTGCTGAAGAACCGCAACGCCAAGAGCGTCAAGGTCGTTACGCTGTTCGACAAGCCGTCGGGCCGCTCGGTGAACATGGAAGCGGACTATACGGGCTTTGTTTTGCCGGACGCATTCGTCGTCGGTTACGGTCTGGATTACGCGGAACACTACCGCAACCTGCCGTATATCGGGGTACTCAAACCGGAGATTTACACCAAGGAATAGACGGTTCGGGTGCGCGGCGGGGTCGGGATCGAAAGATCGGCAAGACCGATGCGGCGAGACCGGGATTTGCGCTTCGAAGTCCGCTCCGCGTCTGAATTTGTGATGTATGAACGGACTATGGTAAAATAAATTCAGTGTCTTGAGAGGAGGTTGGGGATGAATCGGTTCATCCGGAATTCTGGCTTTTATTTAATCCTTTTTCTTGTCGTGGTAGGCATCATTCAATTTTTGAACGGCGGCCGGGATACGGCCCAAGCTCCAAGATACGACGAACTGGTCGAGCAGGTTCAGAACGACAACGTGGCCAACGCTACGTTCCAATTCGATAACTACGCTTATTTGGTGACCGGTACGTACAAGGCTCCGTTGGAAGCTGACGCGCCAAAGACGTTCTCGACGTATATTCCATCCACCGAAACGGTGGTTAGCGATCTTACGACTAAAATGGAAGCGAACAACGTAGAGGTAACGTGGAAGCCGATGCAGGGGCAAAGCATCTGGTTGACCTTATTCACCTCGTTCATTCCGCTTATCCTGATGTTCGTGTTGTTCTTCTTCCTCTTTAACCAGTCCCAGGGCGGCGGCGGCAAAGTGATGAACTTTGGCAAGAGCAAAGCCAAACTGTACAGCGAAGAGAAGAAAAAAGTAACCTTCAACGACGTGGCCGGTGCGGACGAAGAGAAGCAGGAGCTCGTCGAAGTGGTCGAATTCCTCAAGGATTCGCGCAAATTCTCGGCGCTCGGCGCAAGAATTCCAAAAGGCGTCCTGCTCGTTGGCCCTCCGGGTACCGGTAAAACGCTGCTGGCCCGTGCGGTAGCCGGCGAAGCGGGCGTAGCCTTCTTCAGCATCTCCGGTTCCGACTTCGTCGAAATGTTCGTCGGCGTCGGCGCTTCGCGGGTTCGGGATTTGTTCGAAAACGCGAAGAAAAGCGCGCCTTGTATTATCTTCATCGACGAAATCGACGCTGTCGGACGTCAGCGGGGCGCAGGCCTTGGCGGCGGACACGACGAACGCGAGCAGACGCTCAACCAGCTGCTCGTCGAGATGGACGGTTTCGGCGAAAACGAAGGTATCATCATCATCGCGGCGACGAACCGCGCGGATATTCTCGACCCGGCCCTGCTGCGCCCGGGACGTTTCGACCGTCAGATTACGGTCGACCGTCCGGACGTCAAAGGCCGCGAAGCGGTACTGCACGTTCACGCACGCAACAAGCCGCTGACCAAAGACGTTCAGCTCGACAAGATCGCGAAGCGCACTACCGGTTTCTCGGGCGCGGATCTGCAAAACCTGCTGAACGAAGCGGCATTGATCGCGGCACGCCGCGATCGAAAAGACATTTCGATGAGCGAAATCGACGAAGCGATCGACCGCGTCATCGTCGGTACGGAGAAGAAGAGCCGCGTCATCAGCGATCGCGAGAAACGCATCGTGGCTTACCACGAAGCGGGCCATACGATCGTGGGTTACTTCCTCGAACATGCCGACACGGTGCATAAGGTGACGATCATTCCGCGCGGTCGCGCGGGCGGATACGTGATCATGATGCCGAAGGAAGACCGCATGCTCGTCACGAAGCAGGAACTGCTCGACCGCGTAACCGGCCTTCTGGGCGGACGCGTGTCCGAAGAACTGTTTATCGGCGAGATCGGTACGGGCGCATACAGCGACTTCCAGCAGGCGACCGGCATCGTGCGCAGCATGATTATGGAATACGGCATGAGCGAGAAGCTCGGTCCGATGCAGTTCGGAACCGGTCAGGGTCAAGTGTTCCTGGGCCGCGATCTCGGACACGAACCGAACTACAGCGACGCCGTGGCGTATGAGATCGATCAGGAAATGCAGCGCTTCATCAGCGAATCGTACGAGAGAGCGCGTCAGGTTCTGACCGATCATGCCAAAGAAGTACATTTGATCGCGAACACGCTGCTCGAAGTCGAAACGCTGGAACTCGACCAGATCCGCAATCTGATCGAGACCGGTACGCTCGAAGCACCGGAAGGTTCGACGAACACGCCGGTCGGCGAAGGTTCGGAGCCCAAGGCTGAACCGACTTTCGACAGCATCGGCGATACGAACGTTCGTCTGGACGAGTCCGATCCTGTGGGTCTCGGCAAAGACGGCGACATCCCGAACGATCCGCTGAACAAACGCGGCGACTCCGGCGGCAGCGGTACGCAATCTTGATCCGCTGATCCATTTTTGTCAGGGTCGACCTTTTACAAGCGAGACCGGAAAACGAATCCTCGTTTTCCGGTCTTTTGTTATGAGGCGTGAGATCAACGCAAAGGGGGACAACAACCGCGTGATTCTTGTAGTGGACATCGGCAACACCAATATCGTGCTCGGCATGTACGAGGGCAGCGAACTGCTGCACCATTTCAGAATCAGCACCAGCCGGCAGACGACGAGCGACGAGTACGGCGTCATGATCTACAATTTGTTCCGCATGGCGGGCGTGGAGGCGGAGCGGATCGAAGGCGTCATGATCTCATCCGTCGTTCCCCCGATCGTCGGCGTGATCGAGCAGATGTGCCGCACCTATCTCAAAAAGACGCCTTTGGTCGTTGGCCCCGGCATCAAGACCGGCTTGAATCTCCGCTACGAAAATCCGCGCGAGATCGGCGCGGACCGGATCGTCAACGCCGTCGCCGCCGTGGAACTGTACGGCGGGCCGGTAGTCGTCGTCGACTTCGGCACGGCGACGACGTTCGATTGCATCGACGCGCAGGGCACTTACCTGGGCGGCGCCATCGTGCCCGGGATCGGCATCTCGACCGAAGCGTTGTACCAGAGAGCTTCGAAGCTGCCGAGAATCGAGCTGGAGAAGCCGAAGAAGGTCATCGGACGCAACACCATCCATGCGATGCAGTCGGGCATTATCTACGGCTATGCGGGACAGGTGGACGGTATCGTCAAGCGGATTCGGCAGGAGATGAATACGGAGCTGCAGGTGATCGCGACCGGCGGACTCGCGCCGTTGATCTGCGCGGAGACCGAGTCGGTCCGCGAAGTCAATCCGCTGCTTACGCTCGAAGGGCTGCGCCTGATCTACGAACGCAACAAAGCTTTGTCCCGATAACGGGGTTCAACTATAGAGGCCGCTCACGCGAGCGGCCGGAAGCGGAGGAAACTGCTCATGGAAAATCTGGAGCCTATGCATCAACAGAACGGAGAGTCCGAACCATCCGAAGAACGCGATTACCTTGTGCGGGGAACCGCACTGGGCGGCAAAGTCCGCGCATTCGCGGTACGGAGCACCCAATTGGTCGAAGAGCTGCGCAAGCGTCACGACACGTTCCCGACGGCTACCGCCGCGCTGGGACGCACACTGACGACGGCCGCCATGATGGGCGCAATGCTCAAAGGCGAAGAGAAACTGACGATTCAGGTCAAAGGAGACGGGCCGCTCGGCCAGATCGTCGCCGATGCCAACGCCAGAGGCGAAGTGCGCGGTTATGTCGATAACCCGCATGTCCACCTGCCGAGCAACGCCATGGGCAAGCTCGATGTAGCCGGCGCGGTCGGAACCGAAGGATTCCTGTACGTCATCAAGGATCTGGGCCTCAAGGAACCTTACCGCGGCAGCGTGCCGATCGTGTCGGGCGAACTCGGCGAAGATTTTACGTATTACTTCGCGGCGTCCGAACAGACGCCTTCGGCTGTCGGTATCGGGGTGCTCGTCGCGCCGGAAGGCCAGGTCATCAGTGCGGGCGGCCTGATCGTCCAACTGCTGCCGGGCTTGGCCGACGAAGAGATCGACGCGATCGAAGGCGCCATCGCTTCGCTGCCTCCGGTATCGGCATTGATCGATCAGGGGCTGTCGCCGGAAGAACTGATCAAATGGGTACTGCCGGACGTGCAGATCCAGGAATCGCTGAACATCGATTTCCGCTGCGAATGCTCGCGCGAGCGCGTGGAACGCACGCTGATCAGCCTCGGGTCCGAAGAGATCCAGGCGATCATCGACGAACAGGGCGTGGCGGAAGTCGTCTGCCACTTTTGTAACGAAGCGTACCAGTTCGAGCGCGAAGACCTGCAAAGCATCCTGGAACAGACCCGCCGCTAAAAGCGTTCCGCTGACAAAGCCGCCGGTCCAGGCTGCCGGTAAAAGTCTTCGATCAATAGTCTTTGATCGACAGCCTTCTATCAACAGCTTTTAATGAACAGCTTTCGATCGACGGCCGTTACCGGGTCGGAATCGCTCAACACGAACAGCAAAAAGCCGTTCCCGACCGGGAACGGCTTTTTGCCGAGTGCGACTTGCGCGCGAACTTCCGCAAGCTGCGGGCACCTATCGGCGTTCGATCGCGGCGGAATGCTCCGTCCGCATCGCCTGACGCCGGGGCTGCAAGGTCAAATGACGGTGCTGTTGCTGATCTTGTCGTCTTTGCGTCCCATCGATTGGATCTGGGTCATCAGCTTGCCGCGCGATTCCTTGCTGCGCAGCAGGTAGGCAGCTCCCAGACCGACAGCGACTCCGAGCAGGGTGTTCCGTTTCATGTCGTCGTCCTCCTTCGTAGGCGAATCCTGATTTTTGATAAGCTTATTCGAGATTTACCCTCTGCCCCGCGAGCGAAACGCGCCGAAGCAAAGGAGGCAGCGGCCATAGCGAAAAATAGACCGCCTCCGCATGCCCGGTGTTCGTTGACAGGCCGCGTTCGGATTTGCTAAGATAAAAGAAGTTGAAAACCTACTTTTTCACTCGGATTAAGGTCCGGGAAATCGGATATAAGTGTACCCACTTTCGAAGGAGGATTTACCATGGCCAAAGTCGTTAACAGCATTACGGATCTGATCGGAGATACGCCTCTCGTCCGCTTGAACCGGATCGTTCCGGAAGACAGCGCGGAGATTTATTTGAAACTGGAATATCAGAATCCGGGCGCCAGCGTTAAAGACCGGATCGCGATCAGCATGGTGGAAGCGGCCGAAGCGGACGGACGCCTGAAGCCGGGCGGCACGATCATCGAAGCGACGAGCGGCAACACGGGCATCGGCCTGGCCATGGTAGCGGCGGCAAAAGGATACAAGTCCGTGATCGTCATGCCGGAAACGATGAGCATTGAGCGCCGCAACCTGCTGCGTGCCTACGGAGCGGAACTCGTGCTCACGCCGGGATCGGAAGGCATGAACGGAGCGGTACGCAAAGCCGAAGAGCTGTTGGCCGAGAATCCGGATTACTTCATGGCCGAGCAGTTCAAGAACGAAGCGAACGTGAAGATCCACCGCGAGACGACGGGACCCGAAATCGTCGAAGCCATCCACTCGATCGGCGGCACGCTGGACGCATTCGTGGCGGGCATCGGTACAGGCGGAACGATCTCAGGCGCCGGCGAAGTGCTGAGAACGAACTTCCCGGAAGTGAAGATCTACGCGGTCGAGCCTGCGGCTTCGCCGATTCTGGCCGGCGGCAAGCCGGGCCCGCACAAAATTCAGGGTATCGGAGCCAACTTCGTCCCGGATATCCTCAACCAGAAGATCTACGACGAGATTCTGCATGTGGAAAATGACGAAGCGTTCGAGACGGCTCGCACCGTAGCGAAGGAAGAAGGCATCCTGTCCGGCATTTCGTCCGGTGCCGCCGTATTCGCCGCGCTCAAAGTGGCGAAAGAACTCGGCAAAGGCAAACGGATCGTCGTCATCATCCCGAGCAACGGCGAACGGTACCTCAGCACGCCGCTGTACAATTTCGAAAACTGACCGAAGGCTGCGAAGCCGAACGATTTTAACCGAATATGTCCAACACCCCCGCTCCTTGCGCTTGCATGAGGCGGGGGTGTTGTGCGTAAAGGCCGATTCCTGCTCGTTTTTCACGGTTTCCTGCATGCTTAAGTCCCGAATTTGCGCCTGCGCGAACTCCCGTTTCGTTTTGCCGCTACCTTAGGCCGTCCCTTCGTCGTATAATGGACAAAAATCGAATCCGATCGTTTGGACGATATCCGAAGGAGTGCAGTCAGGTTGAGCGAGACGATGACATCCCTTGCGCAGTGGACGGAGTGGAGAGAACAGGGATATACCCGGCTTCCTTATCTGCGGCGCGACACTTTGCAGAAGCTGCCGGAGTCGTGGCTGCGGGCCTGGAGCGAAGCGTCACCTTACGCTTTCGTGCTGGAGAGCGGGAAGGAAGGCCGCTATACGTTTCTCGGGCTGGAAGCCGAATCCGTGCTGCAGGGACGGGGCGAAGCGGCACGAATTGCCGATTTTGCGGACCGGCTCGATCCGGAGCCGGTCGGGCCGGCGGAACAGACCGTGCAGGGCACCCCGCTCGACGTGATCCGCGCCTGGATGGAGCCGCACCGCGCGCCGCGCGTACCTGGCGGCCCCAAATTTTGCGGCGGGGCGGTCGGCTTCCTCGCGTACGACGTCGCGCGTTCGCTGGAACGGCTGCCGGCGCTGGCCGAAGACGATCTGGCCCAGAACGGCCTGCCGGACTACGCGTTCATGCGGCTGCGGCAGCTGTGGATCGTGGATCACCAGGAGCAGGCCGTATATGTCTCGGTCTGCCTGCCGGCCGCCGAGACGGAAGCTTCGGCCGGGGCCGGGGCGCAGGCAGGCGGCGCCGGGCGTTCGCTTGCGTCCGCCTACGCGCAGGCGGAGCGGGAAGCGGAGCGCATGCTGCGGCGCTGGCGCGAGTTCGAGCGCGAAGCACTGCCGTGGGACGCGAAGCGCCGGGGCGAGATCGCCGCGGAAGCGGAGCGGCATATGGACGGGCGCAGCGACGTGGACGGATTTGAAGCGTCGTTTGCCCAGGAGGCGTTCCAGCAGGCGGTACGCCGCGTGCAGAAATACATTCGCAGCGGAGACGTGTTCCAGATCAATCTGTCGCTGCGCAAGCAGCGGAAGCTCAAGGCTTCGCCCGAACAGGTCTACGAATGGATGCGCCTCGTGAACCCGTCGCCGTACATGGGCCTGCTGCGCTTTCCGGATTTCCAGCTGGTCTCCGGTTCGCCGGAGCTGCTTGTGCGGCTCGAAGACGGCCGCCTGGCCGCCCGGCCGATTGCCGGAACGCGCCGGCGCGGGTCGACGCCGGAAGAAGACCTGCGCATGGCCGAGGAACTGGCCGGCAGCGAGAAAGAGCGGGCCGAGCACATTATGCTCGTCGATTTGCAGCGCAACGATCTCGGGCGGGTCGCCGCCTACGGTTCCGTCCACGTGCCGGAACTGATGACGATCGAGCGCTACGCGCACGTCATGCACCTGGTCTCGCAGGTGGAAGCGGATCTTGCGCCGGGCAAAACGGCGTACGACGTTATCGCCGGCGTATTTCCCGGCGGAACGATCACGGGTGCGCCGAAGGTGCGCACGATGCAGATCGTCGAGGAGCTGGAGCCGGTGCGCCGCGGACCGTATACCGGTTCGATGGGCTGGATTGACTACGGAGGCAATATGGAATTAAATATTATTATTCGCACGCTCGTCGTGCAAAACGGCGTGGGCCATATGCAGGCGGGAGCGGGCATCGTTATCGATTCCGATCCGTACCGCGAATATCGCGAGAGCCATAACAAGGCGAGATCGGTCGGCCGTGCCGTCTGGTGCGCCGAACGGGCGGCGGCCGAAGACGGGAAAGGGGAATCCCATTGATTCTGGTCATCGACAATTACGATTCGTTTACCTATAACCTGGTCCAGTATTTGGGAGAGCTCGGCGAGACGGTGATCGTCCGCCGCAATGACGAGATCGATCCTGCCGGCATCCGGGAGCTGGCGCCGGATCGCCTGCTGCTCTCGCCCGGACCGTGCACGCCGGACGACGCGGGTATCACGCTTGACGTCATTCGGCAGTTCAAGGCGGAGATTCCGATTCTCGGCGTATGTCTCGGCCATCAGGCGATCGGGCAAGCTTTCGGCGGCCGCGTCATTCGCGCGGACCGCCTGATGCACGGCAAGACTTCGCCGATTCTGCATCGCGGCACGTCCGTGTTCGAAGGGCTGCCTTCGCCGCTGACCGCCGCGCGCTATCATTCGCTGATCGTCGAGGCCGCCACGCTGCCGGACTGTCTGGAAGTGACCGCCTGGACGGCGGAAGGCGAGATCATGGGACTGCGCCATCGGGACTATCCGGTCGAAGGCGTCCAATTCCATCCCGAGTCGATCGTGACGGAGCATGGACACCGCATGCTGGCCCGTTTTCTCGGCCGCACTTCCGCCGTGGACGTGCGGACATGAGCGGCGCCGCGAATTACGTCGGGCTGAACGGCCGGATCGTCGATACGGCGCAGGCCGCCGTATCGGTCATGGATCATGGCCTCATGTACGGGATGGGCTTGTTCGAGACGTTCCGCACCTACGGCGGCGAGCCGTTTTTGTTCGAACGCCATCTGGAGCGTATGCGGCGCGGCTGCGACGAGCTGCGGATCCGCTGGGACGCCGATCCGCAGGCGCTGCGGGCGGAGATCGCCGCGCTGCTGGCGGCGAACGGGCTGGCCGAAGGCTATGTCCGGCTGACGCTGACCGCAGGCGAAGACGAGCTGGGCCTGCCGTCCAGCCGCTTCTATGAGCGGCCGAACCGGATCGTCTATGTCAAGGCGCTGCCGACGCCGCCGGCCGCCTGGTACGCGGAAGGCCGCACGCTGCAGGTGCTGCATACGCGCCGCAATACGCCCGAAGGGGCGGAGCGGCTCAAATCGCTCCATTACATGAACGGCATTTTGGGCCGGCACGAACTGGACGGCATTCCCGGCGCCGAAGGCGCCGAAGGATTGATGCTTACCGGCGAAGGGCATGTCGCCGAAGGCATCGTCGGGAACGTATTTTTCGCCGCCGGAGGCACGCTGCACACGCCGTCTGTCGATACCGGCATTCTGCCCGGCATTACGCGGGCGTTCGTGCTTGAGCTAGCGCGCGGTCTCGGCATTCCGGTCCGGGAAGGCCGGTACGGCCTGGACCGACTGGCCGAAGCCGACGAGATTTTCCTGACCGGTTCGGTCCAGGGGATCGTGCCGGTACGGCTGCTTCGGCAGCCCGACGGCACGGAACTTGCGATCGGTGCCGGCAGGCCGGGCCCGCTGACGCTTCGCCTGACGGAGGAGTATGGCCACTATACGAGAGAAACGGGGAACTAACACATGAAGCCTATTCTTCATATCCGTCATTACGCCTGGGGCGACGTCCGCCTGAACCTGGGCCGCGCCACGCGAATCATGGGGATTCTGAACACCACGCCCGATTCTTTTTCCGACGGGGGCCGTTACGTGAACATCGAAGCGGCCGTCCGCCATGCCCGCGAGATGGTGCTGGCCGGAGCCGACCTGATCGACATCGGCGGGGAGTCGACCCGTCCGGGCGCCGATCCCGTCTCGCTGGACGAGGAACTGTCGCGCATCCTGCCGGTGATCGAAGCGCTGCGGCGCGAGATGCCGGGCACTCCGCTGTCCGTCGACACGTACAAAGCCGAAGTCGCCCGCCAGTCGCTGGCGGCCGGCGCGCATATCATCAACGACGTATGGGGCGGCAAAGCCGATACGCGCATGGCGCAGGTCGCCGCGGAATCGGGCTGTCCGATCGTGCTGACGCATAATCGTCCCGAACCGAATTACGACGACCTGCTGGGCGACGTCGCCGCCGATCTGATGGAGAGCGTGCAGATCGCCCGCGCCGCCGGGGTGCTGGACGAGAACATCATTTTGGACCCGGGCATCGGCTTCGCCAAGAACGGCGAAGAGAATCTGCGGATCATGACGCAGCTCGGCCGGCTGGTCGAACTCGGATTCCCCGTGCTGCTCGGCACGTCGCGCAAGCGGTTTATCCGCGAAGTGCTCGACCTGCCGGCGGACGACGTCGTCGAAGGCACCGCCGCGACCGTCGCTTTCGGCATCGCCGAAGGCTGCCAGATCGTGCGGGTGCACGACGTCGCTTCGATCAAACGGACCGTGGCCATGTGCGACGCCATGCTGTACGCGGAGTCCGGCCGCTCCTACGAACCCCGTACATAACTTCAGGCAGGCTGCGAACCGAATGCCGCGGGCGTCTTCTTGTGAAGCGTTCCCGGCTCTGCGCGCAGCCTGAATCTTTTTCGCGGAAAGGCGGAACTATTATGGACAAAATGATCATCTCCCGCATGGAATATTACGGACGCCACGGCGTATTCGAGGAAGAACGCCGGCTCGGACAGCGGTTCTACGTAGGCTTGGAACTTGAAATGGACCTGTCCGCGGCGGGACAGACCGACGATCTGGAACAGGCCGTCAATTACGCCGAAGTGCACGAGACGGTCAAAAGCGTCGTTGAAGGCGAGTCCGTCAAGCTGATCGAGGCGCTCGCCGAACGTATTGCATCCGCGGTGCTGCGCACTTATACTAGGGTGGAAGCGGCGACCATACGGGTCACCAAGCCGCATCCTCCGTTCGATATCCATTTCGAAGGCGTGACCGTGGAGATTCGCCGGAGCCGAAAGAGAGAGCAGGCATGATGAACGAACACGCCCGAACTTCCACCTCTGAGCAATCAGAGGCTTATATTGCTTTGGGGGCCAATCTCGGCCGCCGTGAAGAGACGCTGCGCGAAGCGCTGCGGTTGTTGAACGAACAGCCGGAGATCGAAGTGCTGCGCGTCTCCGACGTGTACGAGACCGACCCGGTCGGCTACGCCGACCAGCCGCCTTTTCTGAACATGGCCGCGGCGGTAGGCACATCGATGCCGCCGCACCGGCTGCTTGAGATCATGCAGACGGTCGAAGACCGTCTGGGCCGGGTGCGCGATATCCGCTTCGGACCGCGAACCGCGGATCTGGACCTGCTGTGGATGAACGGCCTCGCAGTCGAGACGACCGAGCTGACGCTGCCGCATCCGCGCATGCACGAACGCTTCTTCGTGCTCGTGCCGCTCGACGACGTCGTGCCGCCGGAAGAGCCTTCCGGCCTGCGCGCGCTCGTCGACCGCTCGTTGGCCGAGCTCGGCCCGGCTTCGGGCATCGCCCGTTTTTCCGGACCCCTGTTTCCTTAATGCCGTTCCGCCGCTTCGCCAAGAAGGGCTTCAATAGATAAATGAGGTGAGTTTACGATGCTGAAAATCGGCGAGATCGAACTGAAAAACCGTGTCGTGCTGGCTCCGATGGCCGGCGTCTGCAATCCCGCTTTCCGTCTGATCGCCAAAGAGTTCGGCACGGGACTTGTCTGCGCGGAGATGGTCAGCGACAAAGCGATTCTCAACGGCAACAAGCGCACGCGCGAGATGCTGTTCGTCGACGAACGCGAGAAACCGCTCAGCCTGCAAATTTTCGGCGGCGACCGCGCTTCGCTTGTCGAAGCGGCGAAAGTTGTCGATCAGGAGACCAATGCGGACATTATCGACATCAACATGGGCTGCCCGGTTCCCAAAGTGACCAAATGCGATGCCGGCGCCCGTTGGCTGCTCAATCCCGAGAAAATTTACGAGATGGTGTCCGCCGTGACCGCCGCCGTCCAGAAGCCGGTCACGGTCAAGATGCGTATCGGCTGGGACAGCGAGCATATTTTTATCGAGCAGAACGCCAAAGCGGCCGAGGCGGCCGGCGCGAGCGCGATCAGCGTCCACGGGCGTACACGCGAGCAGCTCTATACCGGGCAGGCCGACTGGAGCTGGATCAAGCTGGCCAAATCTTCTGTCAGCATTCCGGTCATCGGCAACGGGGACGTCCTGACGCCCGAAGACGCCAAGCGCATGCTCGACACGACGGGCTGCGACGGCGTCATGATCGGCCGCGGCGCGCTCGGCAACCCGTGGATGCTGTACAGCACCATCCATTATCTGGAAAACGGCGAGCTGCTTACCGACCCGCCGCCGGAAGACAAGGTGCGTATCGCCGTCCTGCATATGGACCGCCTTATCGCGCTCAAGGGCGAGAATGTCGCCGTACGCGAAATGCGCAAGCATCTGTCGTGGTACCTCAAAGGGCTGAAAGGTTCCGCGAGCATCAAGGACATGATCATGGAAGGCACGACCCGCGATCAGATGGTCCACATCCTCGACGGATACCTGGCCAATCTGCCGGAGCTCGTCGCCGCCGAAGCCTGAGTGCTCCCCGTGGAACATTTTCGGTCAAAATCCGCGATCATTCGACGAAAAGGGCCGGAAATCCGGTCCTTTTTTGTATAAATAAAACGTTTTCATTTGGGCCCGGAAACACATTGACTTTTCGTAGTGCTTCCCATATAATTTGTCAGTATAAATTCGCCTCACCAACATAATTTCCAAAATGCGGAATATGCGCGCTTTGCCTGGATGCGGTATTGTATAGACACGAACGGTGCTCCGTACGTTGGCTGCCCGGCTGCCGGCATTGAGTCCGGCGAATCCTTTCGGGGACTTCCGCGGGCAAGGAACTTCGGGCCGGGTCAACGTGCCGCGCCGACGTTCTTGGAGATATAACGGCTTCGGCCCCGGCTGCCCGTCAATATCTTTCTTAAGTCGAGAAACGCAGTGCGTCGATGTCTTAAAAGGCGTGATCGTTTCTATTTTGCCATCGCCGTCTTTACAGGGATTTCGTAATTAACCGGATGTGAGAGTGCGAAAATCTACTATTCACATGACAGGAGAATCGGTACAGATGAGCGATAAAGAGGTCATTCTCACCCAGGACGGGCTGAAGAAGTTGGAAGATGAATTGGAGCACCTGAAATCCGTGAAACGCCGCGAAGTCGCGGAACGGATCAAAGTGGCGATCGGCTACGGCGACATCAGCGAGAACTCCGAATACGAAGACGCCAAAAACGAACAGGCTTTCATCGAAGGCCGCGTCATCACGCTGGAGAAAATGCTGCGCAACGCGCGGATCATCAACAGCGACGAGATCGCGACCGACGTCGTGAGCGTAGGATCGACCGTGCAGGTCAAAGATCTGGAATTCGGCGACGAAGTGGAGTACACCATCGTCGGCTCCGCGGAATCGAATCCGTTGGAGAACCGCATTTCCAACGAAAGTCCGGTCGGCATGGCGCTGCTGGGCAAATCCGTAGGCGCGACGGTCGACGTCAGCGTTCCGGCGGGCGTGCTTCAATACACGATCCTCGGCATCAGAAAATAATTCAATTCCGGACAATCAAGCAGCACTTTTCCGGTACTACGGGCTTCCCGTCTCCGTTTTGGCACTTGCCCAAGCGGAAGCGGGAGCTTTTTTTGTGCCGCTTTGCGCAGTAGGCGCCTTTTCCCGTCGGCGCTGCGGCTTTCGCGGTTGACGAAAGCGACGATTTGCAACGATAATATAGGTTGACGATAAGCGAGGCCGGCAAAGCATTTCCAATGCGGGCCGCCGCTAAGGACAGGAGCTGAAACACAAGTGTCTGAAGAAAACACGAACCAGGAAAACCAGGAAGTCGAATTGAGCGAACTGCTTAAGGTACGCCGCGAAAAACTGGGTGAACTGAAAGAGCTCGGCATCGATCCGTTCGGCGCCAAGTTCGAACGCGACGAGACGGCAGCCGGTATCATGGCCAAGTACGACACGATGGACAAAGACGAGCTGGAAGAAAAAGCGATCGAAGTGCGCCTGGCCGGCCGCATCATGGCCNCATCGTCGGCATCCGCGGCACGGTGTTCAAGACGAAGACCGGCGAGACGACGGTCAAAGTCTCGGAACTGACCGTTCTGACCAAGTCGCTGCAGCCGCTGCCCGACAAGTATCACGGACTCAAGGACGTAGAGCTGCGCTACCGCCAGCGTTACGTCGACATGATCGTCAACCCGGAAGTGCAGCAGACGTTTATCCTGCGTTCGCGCATCATCCAGTCGATGCGCCGCTACCTGGATTCGCTCGGCTACCTCGAAGTCGAGACGCCGACGCTGCATTCCATCGCGGGCGGCGCGGCCGCTCGTCCGTTCATTACGCATCACAACGCGCTCGACATGGAACTGTACATGCGGATCGCGATCGAGCTGCATCTGAAGCGCCTGATCGTGGGCGGTCTGGAGAAAGTATACGAGATCGGCCGCGTCTACCGGAACGAAGGCACGTCGACCCGCCACAACCCGGAATTCACGATGATCGAGCTGTACGAAGCTTATGCTGACTACAAGGACATCATGAGCCTGGTGGAGAACATGGTCGCGCATATCGCCCAGGAAGTGCTCGGCACGACGACGATCCAGTACCAGGGCCAGGAGATCGACCTCAAGCCGCAGTGGCGCCGGGTGTCGATGGTCGATGCGGTCAAGGAAGTGACCGGCGTGGACTTCGGCGCGCACATGACCGACGAAGAAGCGCATGCGCTGGCCAAGGAACATAAAGTTCCGGTCGAGAAGCATATGAAATTCGGGCACGTCCTGAACGCCTTCTTCGAACAGTTCGTGGAAGAGACGCTGATTCAGCCGACCTTTGTAACCGGACATCCGCTCGAAATTTCGCCGCTGGCGAAAAAGAACGACGAAGATCCGCGCTTTACCGACCGGTTCGAGTTGTTCGTCGTAGCACGTGAGCACGCCAATGCGTTCAGCGAGCTGAACGACCCGATCGACCAGCGCCAGCGTTTCGAAGCGCAGCTGGTAGAGAAAGAGCACGGCAACGACGAAGCGCACGAGATGGACGAAGACTTTATCCGCGCGCTGGAATACGGCATGCCGCCTACGGGCGGTCTCGGCATCGGCATCGACCGTCTGGTCATGCTGCTGACCGACGCTCCGTCGATCCGCGACGTCCTTCTGTTCCCGCACATGCGGAACCTGTAGGCGCGGCAATCGGCATCGTCACGCCTAACAGCATATACCAAAAAGGAGAAGGCGCCCCGGCGCCTTCTCCTTTTTTTGTCCTCCTTTTGCGGATTAATCGGTCTTTTTGCACAAAGCATCCAGGTATTCATCCAGCAGTTTCTCCATTAGAGGGGGCGGCATGCGTTCGGGATACAGCAGTCCGTGCAGCGCGACCCCGTCGACGAACGTCAGCATCTTCACCGCTTCTTCTTCGACGCGCAGCGTTTGCGACGCAAACTCGTAATCGACGAGCGCTTGAAGAATCAGCGTTATCGCGTGCTTCATCTGCTCGTAGACGCGGTCCGCGTGTTCGCGCAGCGAAGGTTCCGACATCGTTTTTGACGCGAAAGCCAGCCATACTTCCATTTCGGAACGGCTTTCTTCATGGTAAGGCACCAGTTCGCGCAGCACGTCTCGGGCCACTTCGGGCACCGGACGATCGAAAGAGTAAGCCGAGATCCGCTGGGCAACCCGTTCCGAGACCAGATTCATGGAGAAGGAGAAGAGTTCGGCCTGCGTGGAGAAGTAATGCCGCATCGACCCCGGCGATACGCCCGCTTCCTGCGCGACGTTGCGGACGGAAGCTTGTTCGATGCCTGAGCGGCGGATGACTCTCCAAGCGGCTTCGGCGACTTTGATTTTTTGTTGTTCGTGATCGACGATTTTTGGCATGCCCCATTATAACACAGACGTATTTTAACGGTTTCTTTTTTGACACGCGTGTGCTACTATGATTTATATAATACGATTGTGTTAAAAAAGAGGAGGAAAAAGGATGATCGGTTGGTTGATCGTGGCGTGCGAGATCGGATTTTGGGTGATCATCCTGGCGGGGCTGGTCACCCGCTACGTACTGAAGAAGAAGAAAGCGGGTGCGCTGCTGCTGATGCTCACGCCGGTCGTCGATCTGGTGCTGCTTACGGCTACGATCCTCGATATCCGGCAGGGAGGCGAAGCCGGCTTCGTGCACGGGCTTGCGGCTGTCTACCTCGGGTGCACGGTCGCGTTCGGGCACAGCATGATCCGATGGGCGGACGAGCGCTTTGCGCACAAGTTCGCGAACGGTCCGGCACCGGAAGACAAGCCCAAGCGAGGGACGGCTCATGCATCCATGGAGAGACAGAGATGGTATCGGCATCTGTTGGCCTGGACGATCGGCAGCGGCCTGCTTGCCCTCATGATTCTGTTGATCGGGGATGCACAGCGATCGGAAGCGCTGCAGCAGTGGATCGTGCGCTGGGCGATTGTGCTGGGCATCGACTTCGTCATCAGCTTCAGCTATACGCTGTGGCCCAGACCCGAGGGGAAACGGGCTTAGAATGCCGGATTATAAGAGGATCAGCGGCGCGAATACAAGGAATAATCGTTTTTTGAAAAAAGTGCTTGCCTTCCTTGTTCCAGCGTGATATATTCTAGGAATGGCCTTGAGAGAGTGACCGAGCGGTTCGAACAAGTGAGCAGGACAAAGTTGAAATCGAAATAGACGCTTCGCAAGAAGTTGAAAAAAAGATTTCAAAAAAAGGCTTGCAAAACGGAAACGGACATGCTAATATATAAGAGTTGCTGCTGCGAGCGAAACAAGCGAGCGGGGCACACGAGTAAGACAGAGTAACACGCATGAGATTAACGAGTTTGTTCTTTGAAAACTGAACAGTGAGTAACGAGAATTACGGAACCCAGCCGGGCCAAGTGATTCGAGGAACCGCGCTTAGCGAAGGGTTTTGATCTTCGGATCTGAATCTTGGAGCACAAGACGGTTTAGAGTGAATATAGGGAATGTAAATTCCCGCCACGTTTTAACGAGCACATGGTGCTTTCTTGACAAGTCAACTTCAAGACCATCCNAATCGGAGTCGCGGGTGCAACAGAGGTTGCACCNNNCCTGGGATAACTTCCGGAAACGGATGCTAATACCGGATACATCATTTTCTGGCATCGGAGAATGAGGAAAGACGGCGCAAGCTGTCACTGAGAGATGGGCCTGCGGCGCATTAGCTAGTTGGTGGGGTAATGGCTCACCAAGGCGACGATGCGTAGCCGACCTGAGAGGGTGAACGGCCACACTGGGA
>NZ_VPFK02000007.1:0-35672 GCF_008634075.2 Saccharibacillus sp. WB 17
CACACGCAAGTGGTAAGACCCCTTGGAGACGACGAGGTAGATAGGCAGGAGGTCGAAGCGTAGCAATACGTGTAGCTGACCTGTACTAATCGGTCGAGGGCTTATCCTACAGACTTGCGCAGCAAGTGTCTTCGGAAGCATCCGCTTCGGTTGAGACTTCTGCGCAGGCAAACACTTCATGACGCGAAGTGGATCGTTTCGGATCCGGTTTTCAAGGTGCAAACCTTGTACAAGACAGAGCTTTGATTTCAATTCCCCTGGCCCAACGGGATAAGGGATTTGAAAGGGAAACCTNCCTTTACCGTTCATTCGGTAAAGGCTTTTTTGCTGTTTCCGAAAACTTTGATCTATAGACTTATCTACAATCTATCCACATCTCCGGCAGCGTTCACGAATTCTCCGAACAACCTCGCCAAGTTATCCCTACCTTATGCACATCATGCACAGCGGCGCGTTTCGGATCGATTTTCCAACGCATCCAACTGCTTCGGAGAAATGTCAATGCGGGAGTTGTACACACGTTCTCCACAACTGCGAATTCGCCTGTCCTCAACGCAAAAAGCATAGGAAGGTCTCCTACCGCAGTCTTCGACCGAAGGATGATTGTCCCTTACAGCCGATTCGTCAGTCAATAATGAATATATATACAAGAATGAACAGGAAGTATTTCTCTATTTTCGGTTTTGAGCCTCCTAGTTTTATTGCGTTTTCCAGCTTTTCCTGACTTCTTCGAACTTCTTTTTTCCAATTCGTTTCTGTTTTCGGATTTCCAGTTTTGCCTATTCAAAGGCCGAACATGTTTTCGCTGATTATATTCATACCTTTCTGTAAAAAAGCAAAAGCGCGCTTTTCATTCTCTTTTATAGATGGTTTTAGGTCTTTTATGGATAAAAAAATAATTTGGGAAAATAGAACCTGGGCTTTTAGCATGTACTGAGTAGGGGTTTTTTCCAAAAGTATGGGTCTTTTGATTCGATAAATGCCGCTGCTGTAACTTCTGGACAAGTGTCGTCGATATAAAGATTATAAACGCGCCGCCTCAGGACGAAAGTTGAATCCGACACTGAATATTCATGCATATTCAATCGGATCACGCGGCGTAAGCTATTTACCACATGACTCCCGGATTGCTCCAAGAGCAATCTTCAAGTAGCACACCGGTTTTGAGCCCAGGGGCGGAGGAGAAACCGGATTATCGATAACAGATCGCGTTCACTTTTCGGTTCTTAAACAACATTTGGAGGGATACATCTTGAAAAGAAACAAGATCATCACGGCGATTGCGGTACTGTCTTTGGGTTTGGGAAGCGGCATGGGTTCGTTGGGTCAAGCCAACGCGGCAGCTTCTGACACGTATAAAGCTTCCAAAGATTTCAGCTCGACGGCGCAGGGACAGAGAAGCTGGTCGTATCAACAAGGAGCAGCGGGTCCTTATTCGGAACTGGCCTACGACGCAAGCAAAAAAGTATGGAGCGACGCTTCGGGCTTCCCGTGGATCGCGTCGAGCTCGCAGTATCCGGGCGAGACAGCGGATGCGGTACGTACGTGGATCGCGCCAGGACCGGGAACGGTCGAAATTACGGGCATTGTCAAAAAGAGCGGCAATAAAGGCGACGGCATCGTAGCCAGCATCAAGAAAAACGATACGGTGCTCTGGAGCGCCTTGATCAAAACGAAAACGGGCGAGAAGCCGCAAAACGTAGACGCAGTATCGGTCGAAGCGGGAACAGCCCTCTATATGATCGTTAACAAAAACGGAACGACCGAAGACGACGAGACGCTGTGGAATCCGAGCCTCTCCTTTACGCCGGGAGCTTCGGCGCCGGCGCCGACGGTACCGACAACACCGGCACCTACACCTACAGATCCCGCACCGACTACGCCGGTAACGGAACAACCGGCTCCGGTGCAGCCAACAACGCCAGCGCCAACAACGCCAGCGCCAACAACACCGGCGCCAACAACGCCAGCGCCAACAACGCCGGCGCCAACAACGCCGGCGCCAACAACGCCGGCGCCAACGACGCCGGCGCCAACGACACCGGCACCAACAACGCCAGCGCCAACAACACCGGCCCCAACGACGCCGGCTCCTGCAGCCAATCGTCTGTCGGTGACCGATTTCGGAGCGGTCGCGAATGACGGCAAAGACGATTATAACGCGTTTGCGGCAGCGGCCAAAGCGGCCAAAGACCAGAAGAAGACCCTGTACGTTCCGGCAGGCGAATTCACGCTGAGCCGTATCCTGACCCTCGACAGCATTCGCGTGGAAGGCGCGGGCAAAGAAGCGACCGTTCTCGTCTCCACGAATCCGGACGGCGGTTCGATCGACCTCAAAGGCGACGGCGTACAGCTGCGCAGTCTCAAGCATGCTTATCAGACGACGATCGGCAGAGGAAACGGCGCGCATGACAAAAACAGCATTACGGTACGCGGCGCGAGCAACTTCGTGATCGATAACGTGTACGTCAGCAAATCGAGCACGGCGGGCATCATGATGGCTTACGGCTCGAACAACGGGATCGTATCCAACAATACGGTCGAGAACACGGGTGCGGACGGTATCCACATGACGACGGAAAGCCATCATATTACGGTCGAGAACAATACGGTCATGGGCGTAGGCGACGACGGCATCGCGATGGTCAGCTACGGCACGAGCCCGGTACCGGTCAACAACATCGTCGTACGCGGCAATACCATCGGCAACTTTTCCAAAGCGCGCGGCATCTCGGTCGTAGGCGGAGTCGACGTGCTGATTGAAAACAACAAAATAGCCGATACCATGATGGCCGGCCTCTACATTTCGGTCGAAGGATCTTACAACACGCTGAACGTGAACAACGTCAAAGTGGTCAACAACACGATTCGCCATACCGGCATTCAAGAACCGCAAAATCATCCGAACGTGCTCGTGTACGCTTCCCAGGGCACGATCGACAATGTCGAGTTCTACGGCAACACCATTACGGACGGCGCGCATCGCGGCATCGGCGTATGGGGCGGCGGCACGATCAAAAAAGTGAAGTTTGAGCGCAACACATTGATCAACAAAAACGGCGCAGCCACCACTTTTGAAAAAGGAAATATCACTCTCGTGAACAACATCGGCTTCTGATTCTTATCCAATCTTCTCTCACAAAGATTCGATTTCGCGGGGACCAGCTGGAACTGGTTCCCGTTTTGTTATGCCGATATTCCTATATTCAAAGTTGGAAGCAGCGCCGTTAGGCTTAATCTGAATCTTGAATTCCGTTTGTTGCAAAAGCTCTATAAGATGTATAACCGCATTCAAAAAAGGTGAAACATCGATTGTAAAAAAAGTATAATATTTAAAAAAGGAGCGGAGAGTATCGTTTGGACGCGGTGATCCGTTTAAGCTTATGAATCCGGCGGAAAGGAGGAGAGGCAAATGGAGAAGACGTTTGCGGCATTGATCCGGGAGCACGGCGCAGCGCTATCCGCGTACTGTCGTTTCCTGACGGGGTGCAGGAGTGAGAGCGAAGACCTGCTGCAGGAGACCTGGCTGAAGGCGTGGACGGCTTACGGCGGCAAAAAACGAACATGGAATCGCGCCTATCTGCGCAGCATCGCGTATCATGCCTGGATCGACCGGGTGCGCAAAGTCCGTGAAGAGAGCGGATACGAAGCGGACGAGGAAGCGAAGGCGTCCGGCGAAGACGACCCGCTGCGTCTATGGGCAGCAGCCGAACGGATCGTTCGGCTGCTGACGCCCGAGCAGCGCACGGTCTACCTGCTGATGGAGTATATGCGGTTTACCGCATCCGAGACGGCTGCCCTGCTGCGCACGACGGAAGGCGGGGTCAAAGCTTCCCTGCATCGCGCACGCAAAAAACTGGGCGCGCAGCACGGAGAACAAATCGAAGAGTGTTCCGGACTTCACGGCGAAGAGCGCTTACAACCCGAAGAGTCGACCGTGTTCGCCTATCTGGAAGCGATTCGGCTGCAGGACGTACGGGCGCTGCTCGTTCTGCGAAACGGGGGAAGCGCGGAAGACGCCGCAATCGCTGTGCGCTGCGCCGGAAACGGCGGAGCGGGGCGGTCTGTCGCGGACGCCGAACGCCGGGTTCCGGCGGCTCCGGTCTCTTCCCTGGCACGCAGCAGGGCTGCCTGAGATCAGGCGGCTGCGGATTCCATACCGATAGACGCAGGGCGCGCATGCGCTTTTACGAGGAGGAACAGGCCAATGAGCACTTTTATCCCTTATGTGGTAGAGCAGACGAGCCGGGGCGAACGATCCTACGATATTTATTCGAGGCTGCTCAAAGACCGGATCGTGTTTCTCGGGTCCGCTATCGATGACGCGGTGGCCAACAGTATCACGGCGCAGCTGCTGCTGCTCGAAGCGGAAGACCCGGACAAAGACATTTATTTGTACATCAACAGTCCCGGGGGCGTGACGACGTCGGGCTTTGCGATCTATGACGCGATGCGGCACATCAAGCCCGACGTGCATACGATCTGTACGGGCATGGCGGGTTCTTTTGCGGCGATTCTGCTGTTGGCGGGCACGCCGGGCAAACGCTGCGCGCTGCCCAACAGCGAGGTTATGATCCATCAGCCGCACGGCGGAGCGCAGGGGCAGGCGAGCGATATCGCAATCAGCGCCAAACGTATCGTCCGGACGCGCGAAAGATTGAACGCGATCGCCGCCGAGCATACGGGTCAGCCGCTCGACCGGATCGCGCGCGATATGGACCGGGATTATTTTATGTCCTCTGCGGAAGCGCTGGAGTACGGCATCATCGACCGGATTATCGACTCGCCAAGACGTCCCTGAATCCGGGGAAACTTCAGAAACGATCAGGCCCTCTGCATATCGGAGCGGCCTTTTTACGCATACGGAAAAAGGAAGAAGCCCAACGATCGACGGCGAGACGCAGGACTTCGCATACGGATGGAGAAAAGAGATAAAGCCCGGCTTGCCTACACTTGAAAGGAGCGGATGCACGGATGGAGATCAGGAAATTGACCGAACGCGAATTTGACGCCAATATCGAACTGACGCAGTATGCTTTTTTGTATACGATAAGCGAGCAGCACAAGGAGGAGCGCCGCAGCCGGTTCGGAGAAGAAACGGTCTGGGGCGTGTTCGAGGAAGGGGCGCTGTGCGCCAAGCTTGCGTTGATGCCGCTTGAAGTGTACGTGCACGGGGTCAAAATCAAAATGGGCGGGATCGGCGGAGTCGCCACCTGGCCCGAGAAACGCCGCCGCGGCATGGTGTCCGCACTGCTGCGCCGCGCGCTCGAAGAAATGAAAGCGGAAGGGCAGCTGCTGTCTTATCTGCATCCGTTCTCGATCGCTTTTTACCGCAAATATGGGTGGGAGCTGTTTACCGACAACAAAAACTACACAATCCCTGTGGACAAGCTGCCCGCCCGCCAAAACGTACCCGGCCGCGTCGTACGCGAAGTGCGCGATATCGAGACGCTGCGGTCCGTGTACGATCGGGCGATCCTGCGCTACAACGGCCCGATGACGCGCAGCCGCGACTGGTGGGAGCAGCGGGTCATGAAGGGTATTCCGTACACGGCCGTCTACTATAACGAAGCGAACGAACCGGAAGCTTACGTGCTGTACGCGATCGAAGACCGCAAATGGATCACCGAAGAAATCTTCTGGCTGAACGAGACGGCCCGGCAGGGACTGTGGGACTTTATCGTCAATCACGATTCCAAGTTAAAAGAAGTGCAGCTCAAGCTGCCCGTGGACGACCCGCTGTCGATGCTGCTGCCCGATCCGATGGTCAAACAGGAGATCGAGCCGTACTTCATGGCCCGGATCGTCGAAGCGGCGGCGTTTATCGAAGCGTATCCGTTCGCGCCTTCGGCCGATGCGGCGCGCGAGTCCGTATTTGCGCTGCAAATCGAAGACCGCGACGCGCCGTGGAACGACGGCCGATGGATCTGGACCGTGTCGCCTGACGGAAGCGGCAAACTCGAACCTTTCCGCGCTTCCGGCGATCCGGAATTCCCGGCCAACCCGGCTCTCGCGGCCGTTCCGTCCGTTACCGTGACGATCGGCGTGCTCACCTCGATTCTGCTCGGATACCGCCGTCCTTCGGACCTGCAGCGCTTCGGCCTTCTGCGGACGACGGAAACGGCCGCTGCCGCGTTGGACGCGCTGATTCCTGTCCGCACGCCTTACCTCGCCGACTACTTCTGAACAGCTTACCCACAGTACTCGAATAACTTTGCGTAAAGAAGCTTGCTTTTGAAATGTTGTCCACATGTGTATAACTTTAGGACCGCAGCCGTTGTGCTGCGGTTTTTTGTGTTGGGTTAGTGGGGGAGAACGGCGGATTTCCGACCTGCGCTCCGCTTGGTTTCCTCCCCTTGTATCGTATAAAAGATTTAGAGGAAGGGGAGGAAATCCAAAATCGCTTCGGTTCGGAAATCCGCCGTTCTCTTCGGGGGGTGTTTGAGTTGTGTGTTCGTGACAACTGTCACCTTGAACGGATGACAGTCCATACTGATCGGAGTTTAATAAGATGAACAGGTTCAGTATGGCGGGCAAACCTACAAACGGAGGCGGACAAGATGACACATTCCATAGTGAAGAAGGCGGCGATCGAAGTGAAGGGCGTCGTCAAAACGTTCAAAAGCAAAAAGGCGGTCGACGGCGTCGATTTTACGATACAAGCGGGCACCGTTACTGCGCTGCTCGAAGGCACGCTTGAACTTGCGCCGCGTCCGGGCCGCGGTACGTCGCTCAGCGTCCGGATTCCGCTCGTCGTGCGCGAACAATAAAGAGGCACAGCGATATGATCCGTATTATAATAGCCGGGGGCCAGCGTCTTCTGCGCGGCGCGATGGCTTCGCTGCTGGGGCTCGAACCCGATATCGAAGGGGTCGGGGAAGCCGGCGACGGTGAAGAAGCGCTGCGGCTGATCGACAGCCTGCGGGAAGAGAAAGGCTGGATTTAACAGGAAACGGGGAAATCAAACATGAACGTAACGATACCTGCGGCGGATCTTGCGCTTGCGGCGTGGCTGCTCGTGCTCAATCTGGTCGCCTACGCGGTCATGGCGTCGGACAAGCGCCGGGCCAAAAAACGCGCGCGGCGCATTCCGGAACGGACGCTGTTTGTATGGGCGGCCGTCGGGGGAGCGCTCGGGATCTGGCTGGCGATGGCGCAAAAACGGCATAAAACGCAGCATGCGTCGTTCCGCTTCGGCGTTCCGGCGCTGCTGCTGCTGAACGTGCTTCTCTACGGAGGTGCGTTCTACCTGCTGCACCGGTAACGACCCGCGCGGCAGAAAAAGCAAGCAAGGACGTTTGAGCTTCCTTTTAAAAAGGGTAATAAAGAGTGTGAACGGACATTCGGCCGCCGGTCATCGGCTAGCCGGACGAAGTCCGAATCCGAAAGGAAGAAAGAGGTGCTTCATTATGCTGTTCTCCAAAGTTCTCGTGGCCTATGACGGCTCCAAAGCGTCCAACAAAGCGCTCGATCGCGCGGCCGCGCTCGTGAAAGCTTCGCCGGACGCCGTGCTGGAAGTGCTGCATATTTACGATTATCCGCGCTTTTTCGTCGGAGACGGAATCGCGCCGGTACCGGGCAGCGTCAACAAGGAGTTTTTCGATCTGGCGGAGCAGACCGTGGAAGAAGCTCGCCGCCGACTCGGAGAAGCGGGCGTGGACGCGCGTATCGAGATGCGCCAGGGAGCGCCGGCCGTCCTGATTCTCGAATATGCCAAAGAGTTGAACGCGGACCTGATCGTGATCGGCAGCCGCGGGCTCGGCGCGATTCGCGAGTTCGTGCTCGGAAGCGTCAGCCATAACGTCGTGCAGCAGGCCCGGGTTCCGGTGCTGGTCGTCAAGTAAAGCCGCGAATCTGTTGCAAAGATCGCTCTTCGTGCCTTCGGGATACGAACGGGTAGAAAAGGTTCGGGAAACGCGCCGCGTTTTCCGGGCCTTTTTGCGCTGCAGGGGACGAACGTTGGAAGGTCGATACCGGGTTCGAATTCATGAATTCGGCGCGATAAGAATGAAAGAAGACATTTTTGCCGATAATTTGCTTGGTAGAAGTGAAAAAGCGAACATTCGGATTTTACGTTTTTAAAATGTTCGGCTTTTAATTTGACACGGGATGTACGAAATTGTTAAACTGGAACGGAAGCGAGGCGCGTGCAACCGCGTCTGTTGAAAGCAATTGAACCACCACCGTATAAAGCCGGGGATAAGGCCCGGCAGTATCTACCCGGGAACCGTAAATCCCCGGACTACGGATCAAACGACTGTCCTTGCGGCGGCCCGGCGACAAGCCCGGCGCCTCTGTCGGGCTCCGGCGCCGCCTATCGGCCGCCGGCCGCCGCTCGCGCTTTTCCCGGACGAGAATCCGTTTGCTGCCTGTTTGCGCCGGCCGCGAAACGCGCATTTTCGTCTTTGCTCGTCCGAATGGGCGGGATAAGCCGGGCAGTCCCGTTTTTTCCGAGTCCGGTTTCCCGAGAGATCCTAGCGATTTTGCGGAAGTGCCGGACTTTTTCTTTTTTTTAAACTGATCGATATGGAGCGTGAATTATGTCTTTGCAGGTAGCGGTCATCATGGGAAGCACGTCCGATTGGGAAACGATGCAGCACACTTGCCAGATCCTTGAGGAACTTCAAATTCCGTATGAGAAAAAAGTCGTCTCGGCTCATCGCACGCCGGACCTGATGTTCGAATACGCGCAGCAGGCGCGCGGGCGCGGCCTGAAGGTCATTATCGCCGGCGCGGGCGGCGCGGCGCATCTGCCGGGCATGGTCGCGGCCAAGACGCCGCTGCCGGTCATCGGCGTGCCGGTCCAGTCGGCCGCGCTGAAAGGCATGGATTCGCTGCTCTCGATCGTGCAGATGCCGGGCGGCATTCCGGTGGCGACGGTCGCGATCGGCAAGGCCGGCGCGATCAACGCCGGCCTGCTGGCGGCGCAGATCGTCGGCGCTTTCGACGACGCGGTCATGGACCGCGTCTCGGCCCGCCGCGCGAGAATCGAGCGCGAAGTGCTGGAAGCGGAGCTGCCATGACGGAAGGAACGAACGGCATGGAACACGGCGGAGCGGCGGAAGCCGGGCGGGAATCGGGCCCGGTGGGCAAGCGCGCGGAGCGCGGCGCAAGCGGCCGCGCGCGCGTGATCGCGCCGGGCGCGACGATCGGCGTGCTGGGCGGCGGCCAGCTCGGCCGCATGATGGCGCTGGCCGGAGCGCCGCTCGGATACCGCTTCGTGGCGCTGGACCCGGCGCCGGACGGCCCAAGCGGCCAGGTGGCGGCGCAGATCGTCGCCGCTTATGCCGATCAGGAAGCGGCGGCGGAGCTCGCGCGGCGGACAGACGTGATCACGTACGAGTTCGAGAACGTGGACGCGGAAGTGGCCGCTCTGCTCGAAGAGCGGTCGTACGTGCCGCAGGGCAGCCGGCTGCTGTACACGACCCAGCACCGCCTGCGCGAGAAGGCGGCGCTGGAAGCGGCGGGGGCGACGGTTGCGCCTTACGCGGAGATCAAGAGCGAAGCGGACCTGGACGCGGCGGTGCAGCGTCTCGGCACGCCCTGCGTGCTCAAGACCGCAACCGGAGGCTACGACGGCAAAGGGCAGTGCGTCATCCGAGGCCGCGGCGAAGTGACATCGGCCTACGCCGAACTGGCTGTCACCGGCGCGGAGCTGGTGCTGGAACAGTTCATCGCGTTCCGGTGCGAGATCTCGGTCATCGCGGCGCGCAGTTCGCTCGGCGAGACGAGCACGTTCCCGCCGGCGGAAAACATTCACCGCGGCGGCATCCTGCACGCTTCGATCGTGCCGGCCCGGGTGCCGGCGGACGTGCTCGCCGAAGCGGAGCGGCTCGCCGCCCGCATCGCCGAATCGCTCGGCGCGGTCGGGCTGCTCGCGGTCGAGATGTTCTACGGCGAAGACGGCCGGCTGTATGTGAACGAAGTCGCACCTCGGCCGCACAATTCCGGCCATTACACGATGGAAGCCTGCACGACGTCGCAGTTCGAGCAGCATGTGCGCGCGATCTGCGGGCTGCCGCTCGGAAGTCCCGAGCTGCGGACGCCGGTCGTTATGGTCAACGTCCTCGGCGAACATCTGGACGGCGTGACGAAGCTGATGCTGTCGCCGGGCAGCGTCGGCACGGAGAAGGTGCGGCCGAAGTTCCATCTCTACGGCAAGGCCGAAGCGAAGACCGGCCGCAAAATGGGGCATATCAATCTGCTCTGCGGCGACACGGCCGACGGATTATCGTGGATCGACGAAGCCGGCATCTGGCCGGTTGGATAACGCGCTTCGGACTTTTTTTAACGCAAACGAACATCGACTCTGCGCATCCTTGCGGATTCGCCCTATATAATGGAAGAAGATCCGCGCGGCAGCGGCCGCGCTTGGGACAGGCGGCCGATCGGACAAACGCGGCGGAACTCAAACTTACCCCTTTGGAGGATATACCCCTTATGATCGAACGTTACAGCAGACCGGAAATGCGCAGCATCTGGAACGAAGAGAACAAATTCAAAGCCTGGCTGGAAGTCGAAATTTGCGCCTGCGAAGCCTGGGTCGAACTCGGCGTCATCCCGCAGGAAGACGTCAAGTTGATCCGCGAGAACGCCACTTTCGATATCGACCGCATCTACGAGATCGAGCAGGAGACGCGCCACGACGTGATCGCGTTTACCCGCGCCGTCTCGGAAAGCCTCGGCGACGAGCGCAAATGGGTGCATTACGGCCTTACTTCGACGGACGTCGTCGATACGGCGCTCGGCTACCTGCTGCTGCAGGCCAACCAGATTCTTGAACGCGATATCCTGAATTTTATCGAAATTTTGAAAGATAAAGCGATCGCCTACAAGAGCACGCCGATGATGGGCCGCACGCACGGCGTGCACGCGGAACCGACCACGTTCGGTCTCAAAATGGCGCTGTGGCACGAAGAAATGAAGCGCAACCTGGAACGTTTCCGCCATGCCGCCGACGGCGTGCAGTACGGCAAAATGTCCGGCGCGGTCGGCACGTACGCCAATATCGACCCGCGCGTGGAAGAGATCGTCTGCGCCAAGCTCGGCACCAAAGCCGCCCCGATCTCGACCCAGACGCTTCAGCGCGACCGCCACGCCGAGTACATGGCTTCGCTCGCCCTGATCGCGACGTCGCTCGACAAGTTCGCGACGGAAGTGCGCGCGCTTCAGAAAAGCGAATTCCGCGAAGTCGAAGAAGCGTTCGCCAAAGGCCAAAAAGGTTCGTCGGCGATGCCGCACAAACGCAACCCGATCGGCAGCGAGAACATCTCAGGCTTGTCCCGCGTCATTCGCGGCCATATGCTGACGGCGTACGAGAACGTGGGCCTGTGGCACGAACGCGATATTTCGCACTCGTCCGCGGAACGCGTCATCCTGCCGGACGCGACGATGCTGCTCAACTACATGCTGAACCGGTTCGGCAACATCATCAAGAACCTGACCGTGTTCCCGGACAACATGAAGCGCAACATGGAGCGCACGTACGGCGTGCCGTTCTCCGGCCGCATCCTGACCAAGCTGATCGACTCCGGCATGAGCCGCGAGCAGGCGTACGACACGGTCCAGCCGAGAGCGATGCAGGCGTGGGAAGAACAGCGCAGCTTCAAGGAGATCGTGCAGGCAAGTCCCGCAATCACGGACGTGCTGAGCGCGGAAGAGATCGAAGACGCGTTCAACCCGGCCTGGCATCTGAAGCATGTCGATACGATTTTCGCCAAGCTCGGATTGAACGAGTAGGCTGTAGAAGGATCGCCGGACCCGGGCGAACAGAGCCGGGCCCGGCGTACCCATCCGTTTGTTAAGGGGGAAAAGCAATCATGTTCGTATCTTCGCAGGCTCTGTCCACCGCGGAACATCTGGTGGACGCGCCGCTGCTCTATAAAGGAAAAGTACGCGAGCTGTACGATCTCGGCGAACATTACCTGATCGTCGTGACCGACCGGATCTCCGCGTTCGACTACGTGCTCGATCCGGCCATCCCGTTCAAAGGCGACGTGCTGAACAGCCTGAGCGCCTACTGGTTTCGCCAGACGGCCGACCTGCTCCCGAACCATGTCGTCCATACGGACGTGCTGAAGCTCGGCGCGGTCGCCAAAGATCCGCTGGCGCTGAAAAGCCGCATCATGGTGACCCGCAAAGCGGAGCGTATCGATATCGAATGCGTCGTGCGCGGCTACATTACCGGCGGCGGCTGGCGCCAGTATCAGGCGAACGGCCGCATCAACGGCATACAACTGCCGGAAGGCCTGCGCAAAAACGACCGGCTGCCGGAACCGATCTTCACGCCGGCCGCCAAAAACGACGTCGGGCACGACGAAGACATTCCTTTTCATGAAATGGAAAAACTCGTCGGAGCCGACCTCGCCGCCGAACTGCGGGAGAAAAGCCTCGCGCTATACGATTTCGCCCGCAAGCGCTGCACGGAAAAAGGCATCATCCTCGCCGACTGCAAGTTCGAATTCGGCCTGGTCGACGGCCAGGTGATTCTGATCGACGAGATCTTCACGCCGGATTCTTCCCGCTTCTGGGCGGAAGACAAGTACAAGCTCGACGTCGAGATCGACAGCATGGACAAAGAGCCGGTGCGCGCTTACCTGTCGAGCACCGACTGGGACAAGAACAGCGCGCCCGACCCGCTTCCGGCGTCCGTCGTCGAAGAGACGACGAAGCGCTACCTCGGCATCTACGAGCGCCTGACCGGCAAATCGCTGACGGGACTGTAACTTAGAGCTTCAAAGTGTTCAAAATGATCCCATTCGCTTGGATCGGGCGGCGTTTGCCGGATTATGGGGCTCCGTCGTCCAAGCGTGTCCCGTCAGGGACGAAAGCGGCTCGCCGCGCCAATTCCCACCATTACACAGCCGACTTCCCGATCCCGCCGACGTTTTCGACAAGCCAAAAGATTCGGGAAGGGCTTATTCCAGGAGGATATCCATGAAAGCCAAAGTCTACGTTACCATCAAGCAAAGCGTGCTCGACCCGCAGGGCGTTGCCGTTCAGGGCGCGCTGCACTCGCTCGGCTTCAACGAAGTGGAAAGCCTGCGCATCGGCAAGTATATGGAGATCGAACTCGGCGACGTTACCAAGGAAGAAGCCGAAGGACGCGTGAAATCGATGTGCGAGAAGCTGCTGGCCAACACGGTCGTCGAAGACTACCGCTACGAACTGGAGGGTTGATAACGATGAAATTTGCAGTCCTCGTGTTTCCCGGTTCCAACTGCGACATCGACTGTTACAAAGCGGTGGAGAACGTTCTCGGCGAATCGGTCGATTACGTCTGGCACACCGCGACCGACCTGACTCCCTACGACTGCATCATCGTGCCGGGCGGTTTCTCGTACGGCGACTACCTGCGCTGCGGCGCGATCTCGCGGTTCGCTCCGGTCATGAACGAAGTGGCGAAAGCGGCCGAAGAAGGCAAGTTCGTGCTCGGCATCTGCAACGGTTTCCAGATTCTGACCGAAGCCGGACTGCTCCCGGGCGCGCTGCGCCGCAACATGTCCATGAAGTTCGCCTGCCGCGACACGGTGCTGAAGGTGGAGAACAACGCCACGCCGTTCACCCGCGACTACGAAGCCGGCGAAGAAATCGTGATTCCGATCGCGCACGGCGAAGGCAACTATTACTGCGACGAAGCCACGCTTGAGGAACTGCGCAGCAACAACCAGATCGCGTTCCGCTACAAGAGCAACCCGAACGGTTCGGTCGACGATATCGCCGGCGTGACGAACAAACAAGGCAACGTACTCGGCATGATGCCGCACCCGGAACGCGCCGTGAACGAGATTTTGGGCACGACGGACGGCAAAAAGATGTTCACATCGATCATTAACGCTTGGAGGGAACAACATGACGCAGCAAATGTCCGTTAAGGAACCGACGGCGGAGCAAATCGCGGATCAGCAAATTTACAAACAGATGGGTGTATCGGACAGCGAGTTCGAGCTCATCTGCGGTTTTCTCGGCCGTAAACCGAACTACACGGAAATCGGCGTTTTCAGCGTCATGTGGTCGGAGCACTGTGCGTACAAGAACTCGAAGCCGCTGCTGCGCAAATTCCCGGTCACCGGACCGCGCGTCCTGATGGGACCGGGCGAAGGCGCGGGCATCGTCGATATCGGCGATAACCAGGCTGTCGTGTTCAAGATCGAAAGCCACAACCACCCTTCGGCGGTCGAGCCTTTCCAGGGCGCGGCGACAGGCGTCGGCGGCATCATCCGCGACATCTTCTCGATGGGCGCCCGCCCGATCGCGTCGCTGAACTCGCTGCGCTTCGGCAAGCTTGAGAGCGACCGCGTCAAATACCTGTTCGAGCACGTGGTCAGCGGCATCGCCGGCTACGGCAACTGTATCGGCATTCCGACGGTCGGCGGCGAAGTGGTGTTCGACGAGAGTTACGAAGGCAACCCGCTCGTCAACGCGATGTGCGTCGGCCTCATCGACCACGACAAGATTCAGCGCGGCGTGGCCAAAGGCATCGGCAACCCGGTGTTCTACGTCGGCCCTCCGACGGGACGCGACGGCATCCACGGCGCGACGTTCGCGTCTGAAGAACTGACGGAAGAGTCGCAGGAACGCAAAACGGCGGTTCAGGTCGGCGATCCGTTTATGGAAAAACTGGTCATGGAATCGTGTCTTGAGCTGATCGACAGCGGTATCGTCGTCGGCATTCAGGACATGGGCGCGGCGGGCCTGACCTGCTCCAGCTCCGAAATGGCGAGCAAAGCGGGCAACGGCCTTGAACTGTACCTCGATCAGGTGCCGCAGCGCGAAGAAGGCATGACGGCGTACGAAATGATGCTGTCGGAATCGCAGGAGCGCATGCTGTTCGTCGTCGAGCCCAAAGACGAAGCGCAGGCGATGGAAATCTTCGAGCGCTGGGGCGTTATCTGCGCGAAAGTCGGCAAAGTGACGGACGACGGCCGCCTGAAGCTGCTGCACCGCGGCGAAGTCGTCGGCGACATGCCGGTGAACGCGCTGGTCGACGAGTGCCCGATCTACGACAAGCCTTCGAGCGAACCGGCTTACTACGCGAAGAACGCGACCGTCGACACGACGGCTTACAACGAAGTGACGGATCTTGGCGGCGCCCTCAAAAAAGTGCTGGGTTCCCCGAGCGTGGCGAGCAAGGCGTGGGTATACGAGCAGTACGATTACATGGTGCGGACGAACACGGCCGTGCGTCCGGGTTCGGATGCGGCGGTCGTCACGATCGACGGCACGCGCAAAGCGCTTGCGATGACGACGGACTGCAGCGGACGCTTCGTCTACCTCGACCCGGAAGTCGGCGGACGTATCGCGGTCAGCGAAGCGGCGCGCAATATCGTCTGCTCCGGCGCGGAGCCGCTTGCGATCACGGATAACCTGAACTTCGGCAGCCCGGAGAAGCCTGAAATCTTCTGGCAGATGGAAAAAGCGGTCGACGGCATGGCGGAAGCGTGCCGCGAACTCGATACGCCGGTCATCGGCGGCAACGTCAGCCTGTACAACGAAAACGCAAAAGGCTCGATCTATCCGACGCCGGTCGTCGGCATGGTCGGCCTCGTGCACGACGTGGACCATATCACGACGCAGCATTTCAAAGGCGAAGGCGACGTGCTGATCCTGACGGGACTCACGCGCGCCGAGCTCGGCGGCACCGAGTTCCAGCAGGTGATCCACGGCGTGACGGAAGGACGTCCTCCGCAGCTGGATCTCGCGGTCGAGAAAAAGCTGCTCGGCGGCGTGCTCGAAGCGATCCAAAGCGGCCTCGTCCGTTCGGCGCACGACCTGTCGGACGGCGGCCTTGCGGTCGCGCTGGCGGAGAGCTGTATCGGCGGCGGACTCGGCGCGCAGGTGAGCCTGCATACGGAAGAGATCGGCGAAGCGGGACTGCGTGCGGACTTCGCGCTGTTCAGCGAGAGCCAATCGCGCATCCTGCTCTCGGCAACGCCGGAGAACGCGGACGCGCTGCTGAGCGGCCTCGGGGCGCACGGCGTGCCGGCGGCGAAGATCGGACGCGTATCGGGCCTGCAGCTGCATATTACGGTAGACGGCAAAGAAGTGCTCAGCGAAGAGATTCATACACTCAAACACGTCTGGGAGGATGCGATTCCATGTCTGATGAAGTAAAGCAGCCGTTGTGGACGGGGGACTACTACAACGAGGGAGCGGTTCAGATCGATCCGTTCGATACTCTGCGCGAAGAATGCGGCGTGTTCGGGGTCTACGGACACCCGGACGCCGCTTCCCTGTCCTACTACGGCCTGCATGCACTTCAGCACCGGGGAGAGGAAAGCGCGGGAATTTGCGTCAGCCAGCACGATCACTTCAACTATCACCGCGGATTGGGCCTTGTAAAAGAAGTCTTCGACAAGGATACGCTCGCCGGCCTTCAGGGGAATAACTCGATCGGACACGTTCGTTACTCGACGAGCGGAGGCGGCGGCCTGACCAATGCCCAGCCGCTCGTGTTCAAATACAAAGGCGGCGACATCGCTGTCGCCACCAACGGCAATATCGTCAATGCGCCGGAAATCCGGCGCGAGCTGGAAGAGAGCGGTTCGATCTTCCAGACGACGAGCGACACGGAAGTCGTGGCGCATCTGATCGCCCGCTCGCCGAAAGACTTCGTCGAAGCGGCGAAAGACGCCATGAACCGCATGGTCGGCGGCTACGCATTCATGCTGCTGACGCACGACAAACTGCTGGTTGCCTGCGACCCGAACGGCCTGCGTCCGCTGACGATGGGCCGCCTCGGCGACGCGTACATCTTCACGTCGGAGACGTGCGCGCTGGAAGTGATCGGCGCGGAGATCGTGCGCGACGTCCGTCCGGGCGAGATGCTTATTCTCGATCAGGACGGGCTGCACGAAGACCGGTTTACCCCGATGCAGCGCAAAGCGCTCTGCGCGATGGAATACATCTACTTCGCCCGTCCCGACAGCGACATGAACGGCTCGAACCTGCACTCCGCCCGCAAACGCATGGGCAGCGTGCTGGCGCGCGAGCGGTTCGTCGACGCCGATATCGTCACCGGCGTGCCGGATTCCAGCATCTCGGCCGCGATCGGCTACGCCGAGCAGACCGGCATCCCGTACGAACTCGGCCTGATCAAGAACAAATACACCGGCCGGACGTTTATCCAGCCGAGCCAGGAACTGCGCGAGCAGGGCGTCAAGATGAAGCTCAGCGCCGTGCGCCGCGTCGTCGACGGCAAACGCGTCGTCATGATCGACGATTCGATCGTGCGCGGCACGACTTCGCGCCGCATCGTCTCGCTGCTCAAGGAAGCGGGCGCTACGGAAGTGCATGTGTGCATCACGTCGCCTCCGTTCAAGAACCCGTGCTTCTACGGCATCGACACGCCGGACAGCCGCGAGCTGATCGCTTCGATGCGTACCGTCGAAGAGATCCGTGAAGAGATCGGCGCGGATTCGCTGGCGTTTCTCAGCTACGAAGGACTGATCGAAGCCGTAGACGGCGACGACCGGGCCTCGTACAAAGGCGGACTGTGCATGGCCTGCTTCGACAACGATTATCCGACGCAGGTGGACTTTGGCGGGGATGAGAAGCTTGGGTGCGGGTGCTAAGACGTATGCTGCTGCGTGCTTGGGACGCTCCGGGTGGAGGGGCCTTCGATCGCTCGTTTCAATTCGTTTTCTCCATTGAATAAAATATTTTATAGGTGGAAAACGAATTTCAAAGGCGAACGCTTCGCTTCTACGGCTCCCTCCACCCTCCGCTTACTTCTGCGCATATTCAACCGCTCCCGCACCCGGTTTTGGGGTGGGGAATAAGGGCAGGGCTGCTTTTTCTTCTTTTGGAAAAAGCGGGGAGGGCAGGGCGAAGGGCTTGGGCTCGGCTTTGCCGAAGCCGGGCGGAGAGGAAGGTTTTAGCTCGCTTCGCAGAAGCCGAGCCGCGCTAAACAGAATTTTAATTCAATCATAAAGGATGTGTCGGTTGTGTCTGAAGCCTACAAAAATGCCGGAGTCGATATCGCGGCGGGCAACGAAGCGGTCGAGCGAATGAAAAAGCACGTCAAGAAAACGTTCCGTCCGGAAGTCATGACGGATCTGGGCGGGTTCGGCGCATTGTTCGGTCTGAACAAAGACGCTTACGAAGAGCCGGTGCTCGTCTCCGGAACGGACGGCGTCGGCACGAAGCTCAAAATCGCGTTTGCGATGGACAAGCACGACACGATCGGCATCGACGCGGTCGCCATGTGCGTGAACGACATTATCGTGCAGGGCGCGGAACCGCTGTTCTTCCTCGACTATCTGGCGACCGGCAAAGTGGTGCCGGAGAAGATCGAAGACATCGTCGCGGGCATCGCGGACGGCTGCCTGCAGTCGGGCTGCGCGCTGATCGGCGGCGAGACGGCGGAGATGCCGGACATGTACAGCGAAGGCGAGTACGATATCGCGGGCTTTACGGTCGGCATCGTCGACAAGAAGAAAATCATTAACGGCCAGTCGATTGCGGCGGGCGACGCGGTGATCGGGCTGGCTTCGAGCGGCGTGCACAGCAACGGCTTTTCGCTCGTGCGCAAGCTGCTGCTGGAGCAGCACGGCTACCAACTGACCGACGAAGTGGCGGAACTCGGCGGCACGCTCGGCGCAACGCTGCTTGAGCCGACGAAGATCTACGTCAAGCCGGTGCTTCAGCTGCTCAAGTCAATCGAAGTCAAAGGCATGGCGCATATTACGGGCGGCGGCTTTATCGAGAACATCCCGCGGATGCTGCCGGAAGGCGTGAACGTCGAGATTCAGCATGGCACCTGGCCGGTACTGCCGATCTTCGATCTGATGCAGGCCAAGGGAAGCATCTCGGACAGCGATATGTACACGACGTTCAATATGGGCATCGGCCTCGTCATCGTCGTCGCCGAAGCCGACAAGGAAGAAGCGCTGCGCCAACTGCAGGAAGCGGGCGAATCCGCCTACCTGATCGGCCGCGTGACCGAAGGCGACAAAGTCGTGACGTTCTCGGGAAACGCGCAATGAGTCGCGTCGACCCAGAGGACCAAGAGATTCTGACGGGCGCCGACGTTACGTCGCCGAATGCTTCCGAAGAAGAGGTGCCGCAGCGGCCGGGCCCGATGCCCGGCCTGCCCGACGAGCCGGCAGTGCCGGCGGTGCCGGCGGTGCCGGCGATTCCCCGGCCGGAACCTGCGACGCCGACGCCCGCTCCGCAGCCCGAGCCGGGCATTCCCGCGCCGGTCACGCCAGGCGGCGTCCCTGTACCGGACGCTCCGCAGCCGGTTACGCCGGGCGGTATTCCCGCTCCGGGCGCCGATCCTTCGGTCGATCCGCTGACGCTGCCGGGACTTCCGGCCGTCGCGGAACCGGGCGATGCCGGCGAAGTTCCCGGCGCGGACGGCGATCCGGCCGCGCAGCTGCTGGAGCTGGAACAAGCGCTCCCGCAGGGCGAAGGGCCGGAGCGGCCGTACCGGATCGCGGTATTCGCGTCCGGATCGGGCAGCAACTTCCAGGCGCTGCTGGACTCGGCGCAATCGGGACGTCTGGGCGCTCAAATCGCGCTGCTCGTCTCCGACAAGCCGCAGGCCAAAGCCGTCGAGCGTGCCCGGGCAGCCGGCGTGCCGGTGTTTGTGTTTGCGCCGAAAGACTACGAATCGCGCGAAGCTTACGAGCGCGAGATTCTCGGCGAGCTGCAGCAGGCGAAAATCGACCTGATCGTGCTGGCCGGCTATATGCGGCTGATTACGGACGTGCTCGTCGAGCCTTATGCGGGACGGATGATCAATATCCATCCGTCGCTGCTGCCGTCTTTTCCGGGCAAGGACGCGGCGGGCCAAGCGGTCGAGCACGGCGTGCGCCTGAGCGGCGCGACGGTGCATTTCGTCGACGGCGGCATGGACACGGGGCCGATTATCGCCCAGCGCGCCGTCGAAGTGACGGCCGACGACACGGCGATCGAACTGCAGCTGCGTATTCAGGAACAGGAACGCCTGCTGTATCCGGAAGTCGTCTCGTGGTTTGCGGCCGGCCGCGTGAAGCTGGAAGGGCGCCGGGTGCTGTTGTTTTAGCGTTATTTTTAACAGAGAAAAGAAGTGAAAAGGCATGCCGATCGTAGTCGGAACCGGAGCGGTCATTGTGAACGAAGAAGGCCGGGTATTATTGGTGCTTCGCAAAAAAGATCCCGAGAGGCACAAATGGAGTATTCCCGGAGGGAAAGTCGATCCTTTTGAGACGCTGGAACGTACGGTGGTTCGCGCTTGATGCCCTTCCGCCGACCGAAGAGATCGCCGTTTTTTCCCGGGAAGCCTTGAGATTGATCGAAGTACATCTATCCCACACCCCCAAGGAGGACTTTTCATCGTGAGTATCAAAAGAGCGCTGGTCAGCGTATCGGACAAAACGGGTATCGTCGAATTCTGCCGCGAGCTGTCGCAGCTCGGCGTCGAGATCATCTCCACCGGAGGCACCAAAAACCTGCTGGCGCAGGAAGGCGTCCCGGTCATCGGCATTTCCGACGTGACAGGATTCCCCGAAATCATGGACGGCCGCGTCAAAACGCTGCATCCCGCCGTACATAGCGGACTGCTCGCCGTGCGAGACAACGAAGAGCATACGCGCCAGATGCAAGAACTGGGCCTGGACTATATCGATCTCGTCGTCGTGAACCTGTATCCGTTCCAGGAGACGATCGCCAAGCCGGACGTCGCTTACGAAGACGCGATCGAGAATATCGATATCGGCGGGCCGACCATGCTGCGTTCCGCGGCCAAAAACCATGCGTTCGTCAGCGTGGTCGTGGACAGTTCGGATTACGGCAAAGTGATCGAGGAAGTGCGCGAAAGCGCCGACACGACGCTCGATACCCGCAAAAAGCTCGCCGCCAAAGTGTTCCGCCACACGGCTGCCTACGATGCGCTGATCGCCGATTACCTGGCCAAGCAGACGGGCGACCCGCTGCCGGAGCGCTATACGGTCACTTACGAGAAAATCCAGGATCTTCGCTACGGGGAAAATCCGCATCAGGCGGCCGCTTTCTACCGCGCGCCGCTGGCGCCGGCCGGCACGCTGACGACCGCCGAGCAGCTGCACGGCAAAGAGCTGTCCTACAACAATATCAACGACGCCAACGCGGCGCTCCAGATCGTCAAGGAATTCAGCGAGCCGGCCGTCGTGGCCGTCAAACATATGAATCCTTGCGGCGTGGGCGTAGGCACGACGATCGCGGAAGCGTACGGCAAAGCGTACAGCGCCGATCCGGTGTCCATTTTCGGCGGCATCGTGGCGGCCAACCGCACGATCGACGCGGAGACGGCGCAGCCGCTCAGCGAGATTTTCCTCGAAATCGTGCTGGCTCCCGACTTTACGCCGGAAGCGCTCGACATCCTCACGAAAAAGAAAAATATCCGCCTGCTCAAAATGGGCGAACTAACTTCGGCGGAAGGCCGCGCCGCGGCGCACGTCGTGACGTCGATCGAAGGCGGCATGGTCGTGCAGGAGAGCGACGTGCATTCCCTCGGCGAAAGCGACCTCAAAGTCGTGACGAAGCGTCAGCCGACAGAAGACGAGCTGAAGCAGCTGCTGTTCGGGTGGAAAGTCGTCAAGCACGTGAAATCGAACGCGATCGTGCTGGCGGCAGACGACATGACAGTCGGCGTGGGCGCGGGCCAGATGAACCGGGTCGGTTCGGCCAAAATCGCGCTGGAGCAAGCCGGAGACAAAGCGCAGGGCGCGATTCTCGCTTCCGACGCTTTCTTCCCGATGGGCGACACGGTTGAACTTGCGGCCAAGCACGGCATCCAAGCGATCATTCAGCCGGGCGGCTCGATCAAGGACGAAGAATCGATCCGGGCGGCCGACGAAGCCGGCATCGCGATGATCTTCACGGGCGTGCGCCACTTCAAGCACTAGGATCGGGTTAGACGAATATCGACGCGCGGCGCGCCGGAACGACGGATTTCCGCGGATAGGCGGACCGTTTGCCGGGACGCCGTGCGTTTTTTTTGTCGGGAAAAGGAACACACAAGGAAGCGGGAGGGATGTTCGAATGGATATTTTGGTTGTGGGAGGCGGCGGCCGCGAGCATGCGATCTGCGTATCGCTGTCGCAGTCGCAGCGAGCCGGGAAGATCTACTGCGCGCCGGGCAACGCCGGCATCGCCCGGACGGCGGAATGCGTCGATATCGGCGTGTTCGATTTTGACGCGCTGACGGCTTTTGCGCTGGAGAAAAACATCGGCCTGGCCGTGATCGGCCCGGACGATCCGCTGGCGGGCGGCATCGTGGACGCGTTCGAAGCCAAAGGCATTCCGGTATTCGGCCCGCGGGCGAACGCGGCGGAGATCGAAGGCAGCAAAGCCTTTATGAAAGACCTGCTCAAGAAATACAATATTCCGACAGCCGCGTACGAAACGTTTGACGATTATGACACGGCTTTGGCTTATGTGCGCACACAGGGCGCTCCGATCGTAATCAAGACCGACGGTCTGGCCGCGGGCAAAGGCGTAACGGTCGCGCAGACCCTTGAAGAAGCGGAAAAAGCGCTGCACGACGCCATGGTCGGCGGCACGTTCGGCACGGCGGGCAGCACGGTTGTCATCGAAGAATGCATGACGGGCGAAGAGATGTCGATCCTGGCGTTCGTCGACGGCGAGACTGTCCGCGCGATGCCGGCGGCGCAGGACCACAAGCCGGTCTACGACGGCGACCTCGGCCCGAATACCGGCGGCATGGGCACGTATTCGCCGCTGCCGCATATCGATCCGGCGATCGTCGAACGCGCGATCGAAGAGATCGTCAAGCCGACCGCCCGCGCGATGGTCAGCGAAGGCCGTCCGTTTACCGGCGTCCTGTTCGCCGGCCTGATGATCGAAGCCGACGGCACGCCGCGCACGATCGAATTCAACGCGCGTTTCGGCGACCCGGAGACCCAGGTCGTGCTGCCGCGTCTGGAGAGCGACCTGCTGGAGATTTTCCTCGCCGCCGTAAACGGCACGCTTGCGGACGCGGACATTCGCTGGAGCGACGAAGCGGCGGTCTGCGTCGTGCTGGCTTCCGAAGGCTATCCGGCTTCGTACCCGAAAGGGCGGGTGATTACCGGCATCGAAGATGCCGAGAGCGAAGGCCGTTCGCTCGTGTTCCACGCGGGCACCGCGCGGAACGAAGCCGGCGAGCTTGTGACCGCCGGCGGCCGCGTGCTCGGCGTCGTCGGCCGCGGCGCCGGCCTCGGCGAAGCGCGCGACGCCGCTTACGCGGCGGCGCAGCGCATCGCGTTCGACGGCGCGCATATGCGCGGCGACATCGCGGCGAAGGCGCTGCCGCGGGGGTGACGCGGGCAGGGGGCTGGCTGCCGCGTGAGCGCACAGGTGCGGCGGTCGCGGGGTTGCCTGGGGCTGCGGGATCTGAGCAGCGGAAGGCGCAGGATTGCCTAGGGCTGCAGCTAAGCGAGCCGGCGACGGCATGAGACAGCGTTTGGGCATGAAACGCCGCATAGAGGCGCTGATGGCCTCGCCCAGCGTCCTATCTGCCCGGCCCGGCGGCGCTAACGAATCGTAGACGCCTTATTGAGCCGTTTTGGCCGGTTTTCCCGATCTAACGAATCGTAGGAACGCTATTCGACGATTTTGCGCCGGTTTAGGCCGGGAATCGGGAAATAGCGTTACAGCGATTCGTTAGAATCGCAAGACAAGCCTAATCGACGGATTAGCGGTATGAGGATTCGTTAGAACGCTGCGACCCGCGACCAGCGACCCGCGACCAGCGAAGCGCTCACAGCAAAGCCCGGACCTTTATAGGTCCGGGCTTATTCTTTTACTGGGAAGGGTTTGCCCGCGCCGATCTCCACGCATTGGCCTTTACTCCCTCACTGCCCCGCTCCTTCCCGCACACCCCCTTCACTCCGCCTGCTTCTCCACCGGCACGTACAGATCCATTTGCAGGTTCGAGTCGCCGTCGCTGCGGGCGTCGTACAGTTCGAATTCGACGCCGCCGGGCGCGAAGGTGTAGCCGGAGTTCGGGAACCATTCGTTGTAGACGTAGGTGGTCATGCCCTGAATGGCGTCGGAGAAGCCGCCGTTTGCGCGGTCTGCGGCGGGCGTCGTGAACACGGCGTACGTGGAAGCCGGAAGGACGGCGGTCTGCATCCGCTCCGGCACGCTGTCGAAATCGGCGACTTCCACGCCGATCAGGTACAGGAAATGCTCCGGCTTGTCCGGCAGCATGATGCAGGCGCCGTATTCGGCAGGGCTGACGGGAGCCAGCGTCTCTTGCAGATCGCGGCCCCGGTTTTCCTCGATATAGCGGTTCCAAAAAGCGGGAATGTCGGTCAGGTTCTCGCCGTTCATTGTGGTCTCCAGGGCATAGCCCGCCAGCTTGATTTCGGGTTTGGTTACAAGGGTGGGTCGCATCATCATTCCTCCGGTCATATGGTAGTCGGCCAGCTTCGCAAGGTCCACCCGTTCGGGAACGCGGCCGGTGGCGTGGATGCGATACTGTTCCGGGGTCAAACCGTACGTTTTGCGAAAAGCTTTGGTGAAGCCCGCATGCGTCTCGAACCCGTAGTCCAGCGCGATCGCAAGCAGCGTACGGCTGCCGGCCATGTCGGCCGCGGCGTGCGCGAGCCTGCGCCGGCGGACGTAATCCATGACGGGCAGGCCGGTCCGCGAGTGAAACACTTTATAGAAGTGATACAGCGAGAACCCGGCCAGATTCGCCAATTGTTCGGCCGTCAGCGGTTCTTTGAGATGATCTTCGATATGGTCCAGCGTGCGCTGGAGGCATGCGGTGTAGTCCATGTGTGCGTTCCCTCCCGATCGGTGATTTCAGTGTAACAGAAGGGAAGAGGCGGATGCTTGTCCGTTTTTGCGCTTTTGAAAAAGAAGGCCGAATCTCGGCGAACCGCCTCCCACCCCGTCGCGCCGACGCCGTTCGATCAGCCGGAAATCCGCGGAAAATCCGCTGTCCGGCCGGTTCCTTTTGCGCCCGAAGCTTGAATTTTCCGTCCAATCGCGTTACCTTTAAATTTAATGGCTGGCACTGTCGGGATAGCATACAGAGAAACAAAACCAGGAACGAGGAGAACGAGATGAAAACCGAACCTACTGCGGAATTGGACGATAACAAGAACGGCGATACGGTGACGATGGAAGATATCGTACGGGCGCATCACCGGCTGCGCGAAGCGATCGTGCGCACGCCGCTGCACCGCGATGCGACCCTGTCGGCGAAGTACGAGTGCGACGTGTACCTGAAGCGGGAAGACCAGCAGGTGGTGCGTTCGTTCAAGATTCGCGGCTCCTATAACAAAATCCGCAGCCTGACGCAGGAGCAGCATGAACGCGGCATCGTCTGCGCGAGCGCGGGCAACCATGCGCAGGGCGTCGCTTTTTCGTGTCAGGCGCTCGGCATTCACGGCAAAATCTACATGCCGAGCACGACGCCGAACCAGAAAGTCAAAATGGTGCGCAAATTCGGCGGCCGCAACGTCGAGGTCATTCTGACCGGGGACACGTTCGACGACGCCTACGAAGAAGCGATGAAAGTCTGCACCGAGCAGGCGCTGACGTTTATCCATCCGTTCGACGATCCGATGATCATCGCGGGCAACGGCACGGTCGGCATGGAGATTATGGAGAGTCTGGATCGGCCGGCGGACTATGTGTTCGTGACAATCGGCGGCGGCGGATTGGCGGCCGGCGTATCGCAGTATATCAAGACGATGAGCCCGTCCACGCGCATGATCGGCGTGGAGCCGCTCGGTGCCGCCTCGATGAGCGAAGCGATGGCGCGCGGCCATGTCGTGACGCTCGATACGATCGACAAGTTTATCGACGGTGCGGCGGTCAAACGGGTCGGGCAGCTGACGTTCGACATCTGCCGACAGCGCCTCGACGAAGTCGTCAAAGTGCCGGAAGGCAAAGTGTGCACGACCATTCTCGACCTGTATAACGAGAACGCGATCGTGGCCGAACCGGCCGGCGCCATTCCGGTCGCCGCGCTCGATCTGTACCAAGGCGAGATCAAAGGCAAAACGGTCGTCTGCGTGATCAGCGGCGGCAACAACGATATCGACCGGATGCAGGAGATCAAGGAACGGTCGCTTATTTTCGAAGGGCTGAAGCATTATTTCCTGATCAACTTCCCTCAGAGAGCCGGCGCGCTGCGCGAGTTTCTCGAGAAAGCGCTCGGTCCGAACGACGATATCGCGCGCTTCGAATATACGAAGAAAAGCGACAAAGAGAACGGTCCGGCGCTCGTCGGCATCGAATTGACGTCCCGGGAAGACTACGAACCGCTGATCGCCCGCATGGACGAACAGGGCATCAATTACACCGAGCTTAACCGCGATCCGAGCCTGTTCAGCCTGTTGATCTGAACGCGGCTTCGGCGCAGGGCGGCAGCGCAGCCTCAATCCGATCCGATTCCCAACCGAACAGCCTGTCCGCAGCCGGGAAATGCCCGCTCGCGGACAGGCTTTTTGGCGGGAACTTTTTGCACGGCATAAGCGTTTATAAGGCGAGGTACCTACCTGGCAGCATCCGGCGTAAATTCCTTTGTAATCGTCGGCGAATTTGCATAAGATAGGAACGATAGCGGGATGGATTTCGCAAGAAGGAGGAAAGATTTTGTTTTTTTCTGTAAAAGAGAACGAAACGACGAGCCGGCGCGACCGGATCTGGCTGATCTCGATCATGGCTTTTGTGCTCGCGGTATCGGTGTTCGTCGTGCTGTCGCACAACCATTACTTTTTGCTCGGCGACCTGAACGAACCGAATAACGACGACGTCAAATACGTAAGAAGCGCAGAGACGCTGCTCGAAGGAGGGCCGCTCACGTATATCAACCTGGACAGCGGGACAGAGCCGAGCGCGTTTATTATGCCGGGCATGCCGCTGCTGCTGGCCGCTTTTATCGGGCCTCTCGGGCAGGAAGGCGGGATTACCGCTTTCCGGTTGTTCCAATGTCTGGAGCAGGTCGCGTGCGTCTATCTGCTGTTCCTGATCGCCCGCCGCGTATTCAACCGCCGGATCGCTTTGGTGGCCTGCGTGCTGGCGGCGTTGTATCCCCCGGATTATTTCTCTTCGGGCGTCATCTTGACGGAATCGACGTTTCGCCTGCTCTGCATGCTGCTCGTGCTTGCCATGATGGTAGCCGTCGAGCGGCGCAAGCTGTCCGGTTACATAATCGTGGGCATTCTGACGGCCGCGGCCGCCTATTTCAAGCCCCAGGCTTCGTTGTTCCCGGCCGTGCTGCTGTTTCTGTGGCTGCGCGACGGATACAGTTTCAAGGAAATGCTGCGCTGCACGGGAGCGGTGCTCGGCACGTATGTGCTGCTGCTGTGCCCGTGGTGGATACGCAACTGGAACACGTTCGGCGAATTCATCCTGTTTACCCGTTCGGCCGGCAGTCCGTTCCTGCTCGGTACCCGGATCAAATACGGACTGCCGCCGGCCGGCTTCTTCGACGCTTATCCGCAGTATGACCCGGCTACTATTTTCAAAGGCTGGGACAGCAGCGCGATCGACAAAGGGCTGGACATTTTGCGGTACGGCTTCTCGCACCATTTCTGGACGTACCTGCATTGGTACACGCTTGGCAAGCTGGAAGGGCTGTACATCGAGTCGTATTACTGGCGTCCGATCTGGCCGATCCAGCGTCCGTTCATGGATGCGATGCAGAAGGTGCTGGTGTGCGTGACGCTGGTCGGGCTCGTATCGGCGCTCGTCCGGGAACGCTTCGGCCGCCTGCTGCCGCTGCTGCTGACGTTCGCTTATTTTACCGCGCTCTATATTCCGTTCGTGGCGTTCGGCCGTTACGGCTATCCGACGATTGTGTTCATGCTGCCGTTCACGGCGTACGCGCTGTGCAAAGTGTGGGATCTGCTTCGCCGCCGGCATACGGTATCGGGCAGCGCGGGCGAAGGCTATACGTTTAAGTGAGAAAAGTACCCAAATCAACGCCTGACAGGCCGGTTTGATCGCAAAAAAAGCGGGGCCGGCCGCGGGAGAGGAGCACCGACCATGATCCGTTATCCATTTTTGAGAGAAGGCACGACGATCGGAGTTACGGCTCCTTCTTACGGCGTCGCGCCGGACATGCACGACCTGCTGAAGCAGGCGATCGGCCGCATGGAAGAAGAAGGATTCGCCGTATCGACCGGCGATACCGTCTGGACGCAGCACAAAGCGAAGTCCGCGCCGGCCCGCCTGCGCGCGGAAGAGTTGAACCGGATGCTGCAGGACGACCGGATCGGACTCGTGCTGCCGCCCTGGGGCGGGGAGCTGCTGATCGAAGTGCTGGAGCATCTCGATTTCGACCGGATCGGCGACAAGTGGCTGCTCGGGTATTCCGACATCAGCCTGCTGCTGCTCGCCGTGACGCTCAGAACGGGACTGGCGACAGCGCACGGCACCAACCTGCTCGATCTGCGCAGCCGCGTCACGGACAGCACGACGGCCAAGTGGCGGGACGCGCTGACGACGCCGGCCGGCGGTTCGTTCGAGCAGCACTCTTCCGATCTGTACCAGGTCGAGTGGAAAAGCCGGCCGGAGGCCGAAGAAGCGAATCCGGCAGAAGCGGAAGCGGCAGACGATTCCGTGTTCAACCTGACGGAACCGACCGTCTGGAAAAGCGTCTCCGGCGGCGACGTCGGGTTCAACGGCCGGCTGCTCGTCGGCTGTATCGACGTAATCCGGCATCTGGTCGGAACGCCTTACGGCGACGTGCGCACTTTCCGGGACACGCATCTGCCCGGCGAACCGGTGCTGTGGGTGCTGGAGAACTGCGAGATGAACACGGCGGATCTGCGCCGCTCGTTGGTGCAGATGAAGCTGGCCGGCTGGTTCGACAACTGTGCCGGCCTGATGTTCGGCCGCAGCCCGGCCAACGGGGCGGTCGACGGATATACGGCGGTGGACGTCTACCGCGACGTGGCCGAAGAACTCGGCGTGCCGGTGCTGTACGATATCGACTGCGGCCATATGCCGCCGCAGCTTACGCTCATCAACGGCGCGATGGCGCAGGTGGAGTTCTCGGAAGAGAAAGGGACGGCGAGCGTGCGGCAGATTTACAAATGAGGGCGCAGCGGAAAAGGGCGCGGCATTGGGATACAGCCCGATGTAAAGGGAAATAACGTTACGGAAAAAAGCAAAAAAAGACCGGCTGAACTTCAGCCGGTCTTTTTTGTATGGCGCAAGTCTGCGCGCTGCGGGATGCTTGCCCAGCTCCGCTCGCGCTTGCCGGTGTCGACCGGTCGCTTACTGCGCGACCGTGCTGTTGTACTCCTGGATCTTCTGCGTGATCTCGGCCGAAGCGCGATCCAGCGCGTCCTGCGGCGTAGCGGCGCCGGTGAGCGCTTCTTCGATCGCCGTCTCCGTCAGCTGACGCGCTTCCGGGAAAACGCCCATGACGGCGCCCTGGGTAGCCGGAGTCGGCTCCGTGCCGTGCAGTTGGTCGACCGCAGTCTGGAACTGCGGATACTTCTTGAGGTTTTCCTTGACGAGGTCTTCGTCGTAGGCCTGCTTCGTGATCGGGAAGTAGCCCGTGTTCACATGCCAGTAAGCCTGGGTAGCCGGTTCGGCCAGGAACTTGATAAAGCTCCAGGCTGCCTGCTGTTCGGCTTCCGGCCGGTCGTTCATGATCCACAGGCTGGCTCCGCCGACAACGACGCCGCCTTTGTCGGCATCGGCCGCGGTCGGCTTCGGCAGCGGTGCGGTGCCGACTTCGAACTTGCCGTCGGCTGCCTGCACGATGCCGCGCAGGGAAGCGGTGCTGTCGAGCGTCATGGCGATTTGTCCGGCCGCGAACGCCTTTTTGGTGTCGTCCGTTTTGCGGCCGAGGTTCAGCATCGTGCCGGCGTCGACCATCTTTTTCCACCATTCGAGCGTACGGACGGCAGCCGGCGCGCCGAGCTGTGCCTGATCGGCCATGCCCGCACGGCCGTTGCTGTTGTTGAGCAGTTCCGCGCCCTGATTGGCGAGCAGCTGCTCCATGAACCAGCCGTAAATCGCGAACGATCCGCCGGTCACGCCGCCTTGAGTCAGCGTCTTGGCCGCTTTTTCCACTTCCTCGTACGTCTTCGGCGGGTTCTCGGGGTCGAGTCCGGCCGCTTTGAAAGCGTCTTTGTTATAGTACAGAATCGGGTTCGAAGTGTTGAAAGGCATCGAGTAGAGACGATCGTCGAACGTGTAGTAGCCGAGAATGTTCGGCTCCAGCTTGGACACGTCATAGCTCTCGCCGTCGATAAACTGCTGCATCGGCGTGATGGCGCCGGAATCGATCATAAAACGGCTGCCGATCTCGTACGTCTGGATCATCGTCGGTCCCGTACCGGAGCCCATCGCCGTTTTGAGCTTGTTCAGGCTCTCGTCGTAGGTTCCCTGGAACACGGCTTCGACTTCCACGTCATCTTGCGATTCGTTGAACCGCTTGACCAGCTCGTCCACGACTCCGCCGAGCTCGCCGCTCATGGCGTGCCACCAGACGACTTTGACCGGAGCCACGCTGTCTGTCGTCTTGGCGCTTTCTCCGTTAGCCGCCGCGGCTTCCGCCGTCGCTCCGCCGGCTGCCGAACTTCCGGTTCCTCCTCCGCATGCGGTCAGGATGACCATCATCAGGCACAGGCAGGCGAACATCCACTTCTTGCTACTTTGCAACAAACTTCCCACTCCCTCTTCTGAACATAGTATGTGTATGGGTTGAAGCGTTGAAGCCGTAAAAAAAGACCCGGAGGAAGGCGGAGCCGCAGATGCCTCCGCGTGTCCGTCCGGGTTATCCGGAGATCCGGGCGTCCCGTCAAGGTAGGGGGATGTCGGGACGCAGACCGGATTCCACGAGAACCGCGCTTCGCGCAGGGCGAAGACGCAGACCGTTTCGAATCGATGCGGAAGGAGATGTACCTTCCGCGGATTGCTGAAAAGATCGACAGCCTATGAATCAAGGGTGACCCGGCGGGGGCCGGGCCGGAAGCCGGACGGATTTGTACCGTCTCCGATCAGGCGGCGAACGTATCGTTCGTCGCCTCAGCGGGGACGGCGTCTCTGCCGCTTACTGCCGATCCGGGAGAAGGTTGTTCTCCCGGATCGGCAGCGGGCGGAAGAAGCCGCCAAGCCGGACGATCAGCCTTTTAGCGCGCCGGCGGTCAGCCCGCCGACGAGCCGGCCGAGCCCGAGCGCCAGCATGACCAGGGACGGCAGCAGCACGAGCACGAGTCCGGCCATGACGAGGTTCCAGGCCGTCATCTCCGAAAATTGGAGCATGCTGACGCCGATCTGGACGGTGCGCATGTTCTCGCTGCTCGTCACGAGCAGCGGCCACAGATACATGTTCCAATGGTTCAGGAACGAATAGACGGCGAGCGTCGCAAGACCCGGCATGGACAGCGGCACGGCCAGCCGCAGGAAGATGCGGACATGTCCGCATCCGTCGATTCGCGCCGCTTCCATCAGCTCTTTGGGCAGCTGGAGGAAAAACTGGCGCATCAGGAACACGCCGAACGCCGTCGCGAGGAACGGGACCGTCAAGCCGGCGTAGCTGTCGAGCCAGCCCCAGCTGCGGATTGTCAGGTAGTTCGGGATGATCGCGACTTCCCACGGAATCATCATCGTGGACAGGAACAGCGCGAAGATCGCTTTTTTGCCGGGAAAACGCAGGAACGCGAACGCGTAAGCCGCCATGCACGACGTGATCAGGCAGCCGACTGTAATGGCGCCGCTCACGACGAAGCTGTTCATGATGAAACGAAGAATCGGAATCGTGGCCAGCACCTGCGCGAAATTGTCCGGGTGCAGCCCGGTCGGCCACAGCTTCGGCGGATAGGCCGCCGATTCGGCTTCGGTCATGAACGCGTTCGAGACGGTGATCCAGAACGGAAACAGGATGAACAGCGCCGCGACCGCCGAGAACGTGTAAGCGAGAAGACGCGGCAGGGAGATCGGTCTCACTGGTAATGCACCTTCCTTTCGGCGAACACGAACTGGAGCACCGTAATGAGCAGCACGATCGCGAACAGGACGAGCGCCTGCGCGCTGCCGACGCCGAAGCGGAAGTTCACGAACGCGTCTTCGTACAGCTTGAACACGAGCACGTTGGTGCTGTTGACGGGACCGCCCTTGGTCAGGATATTAATCTGTCCGAACGCCTGAAATGCGCCGATGACCGAAGTGACGGAAGCGAAGAACAGCGTCGGCGACACGAGCGGAAGCGTCAGGCGCCAGAACGTGCGCACCGGGCCGGAACCGTCGATTTTGGCGCTCTCGTAGATTTCTTCCGGAACGCCCTGCATGCCGCCGAGCAGCAGGATGAACAGGAAGCCCACGTTCATCCAGACCGTCATGAGCGAGATCGACAGCAGCGCCATATTCGGGTCGGTCAGCCACTGCACCGGGGTCAGGCCGATTTTGCCGAGCAGATAGTTCAGCGTGCCAAGCGTCGGATGGAACAACACCATCCACATGATCGAGCCCGTGCTGACGGATACCGCGATCGGAAGGGCGAAGACGAACCGGAACAGTCTCATGCCCCGGATTCGGCTGCGGCATACGGCGGCGAAGACGAGCGCAAACGCAAGGCTTGCCGGAACCGTCAGCAGAATGAACTTGAGCGTGACCATCAGGCTGTTCGGGAATCCCGGCGACTGGAACAGGTTGCGGAAATTCGCGAGACCGACGAAGTTCGCGACCTGGCCGCGCGGATTCGTCGAATGCAGGCTCAGATACACCGATTGCGCAAGCGGATAAAAAAGAAAGATGCCGAACAGCAGCAGGGCCGGTGCGATAAACGCTACCGCCAGCGCTCCTTCGCGCCATCGGCCGAGGCTTGCTGCCTTCGATGGTTCGCCGCTGATGCCGGCTGCACGCGTTCCCCGGCCGGTCGGCCTTTTCTGTTCGAGCGGAAGCGGAGGGGAGTTCTTCATGTTTTCCATGCGGTGCTGTTCCTCCTTATGTACGTCGGGGTAATGCCTGCATTCAGACTACCAGCGTATTGTTAAATAAAATCCCCCTGCTGTGTAAAAGTTCCATTTTACGGTAAACGTTTGCGTTTAACATGGCCTTTACGCAAGGCCGTTATACTGGACGAAGACGGACCCCGAACATACAAGGGCGGCCAGGCGGCCGCACCGGAGAAGAGGCGATCATGATGAACGAACCTATTCGCGGCACGCATACGATCGATACGGAATTACGCACGGCGGACGGCCAAGCGGCCGCTCCGATTATTTTCGCGCACCGGGGAGCTTCGGGCACGCGGCCCGAAAACACGATGGCGGCATTCCGCCGGGCGGTGGAACTCGGGGCGACGGGCATCGAGACCGACGTGCAGCTGAGCGCGGACGGCCAGCCGGTGCTGATCCACGACGAGACGCTGTCCCGCACGGCCGGGGCGTCCGGCTGGGTCGGGGACAAGACCTGGGCGGAGCTGCAAAGCCTGGACGCGGGCGGCTGGTACCATCCCGAGTTCATGGGCGAGCGCATTCCGCATCTGGACGAACTGTTGGAGCTTGTCCGGCAGACGGGACTGATCGTCAACCTGGAACTCAAGAACACGGTTCGTGCGTACGAAGGGCTGGAAGCGACCGTCATCGAAGCGGTGCGCAGGCACGGCGTCGAGCGGCAGACGCTGATCTCAAGCTTCAATCATTATTCGCTGGCGCTGTGCAAACAGCTGGCTCCGGACATCCGCACGGGCATCCTGTATATGGAAGGATTGTACCGGCCGTGGGAATACGCGAAAACGATCGGCGCCGACGCGCTGCACGCGTACGATCCAGCCGTGCGGGCGGAATGGGTGCAGGGCGCGCGCGCGGCGGGCGTCGATTACCATCCGTTTACGGTCAACGACGAAGGCCGATTGCGCGAGCTGATCGAGATGGGGACAGCGGGCATCATTACCGACCATCCCGACCGCGTCGTGCGGCTGCTCTCGCAGCGCCGGCCGAATGCGAAGCAGATTCATTGATCTTCTCGTCCGAAAAGTAAAATCCATGTAAAAAAACAGGGCGGTGCTCATTGCGCCGTCCTGTTTGGTTTGCTAAGGTTAAGGCTAATGAGATAAAGAAACCGGTTTGCGATTACGGCCCGGCCGGATACCGGGCGCCGGAGACAAGGAGCTGTCCATTCCATATGACCACCACACCCGAAATCAGCCGCCCCGAGGCGGCGCAGACGAGCCTCAGAGCGGGCATTATCGATATTGGTTCGAACTCGATTCGGCTCGTCGTCTATGAAAGCGACAGCGGCGGCTCATACCGCGTGCTGACCGAATCGCGCGAAGCGGCACGGCTCAGCGCGCTCGTCACGCCCGAAGGCATCATGCCTTCGCCGGCCATCTATTCCGTCGTCCCGGTGCTGAAGCAGTTTACGGAAGTCTGCGAAGCGTACGGAGCGACCCAGATCCGCGCCGTTGCGACGGCGGCGATTCGCAACGCGTCGAACTCCGGCCAGATTATCGAAATTTTGAACCGGGAGACCGGTCTTCAGATCGAACTGCTGCCCGGCGAAATGGAAGGCCATTACGGATTTATCGGCGTCGTCAACAAAATCGACATCGCCGAAGGCTTCATTATCGATATCGGCGGAGGCAGCACGGAAGTGACGCTGTTCCAGGACCGCCGCCGGGTATCGAGCTATTCGTTCCCGTTCGGCGCGGTCAACATGAACGTGCGTTTCGGCGGAAGCGGCAGTTGGACGCACGAGCGCGTGGGCGAACTGGAACAATTCGTGCTCGCCGAAGCGCGCAAGCAGGCATGGATCTCCGATTATCCGGGCCTCGATCTGGTCGGCCTGGGCGGCACGATACGCGGACTCGGCAAAATGGACCAGCGGCGGCGCAATTATTCGTTGTCGTACACGCACAACTATGTCATGCAGGGCGAAGACGTGGACCATTTCTACGCCACGCTGCCGGGCATGGACAACAACGGCCGCAAGCAGGTGCCGGGCTTGTCCAAGAGCCGGACCGACATCATCGTGCCGGGCCTGATCATCCTGCGGACTCTGTTCCTTCACATGAAGGCGGCGCGCTACGTCGTCAGCGGCACCGGACTGCGAGAAGGGCTGTTCTTCGAGCTGCTGCATCCCGAACAGGCCGTGCACGAGAACGTGCTGGAATTCGAACTGCGCGCGCTGCTGTCGAAAATGCCGAAGCAGCGTCAGCGGCATCTGCGTCACACGGAACAGTTCGCCCGCATTTTGTACGAAGCGCTGGGCGAAGAAGGAGAGAGCCGCTGGAACGCCAAGCTGCTGCGCATCGCCGCCTGGACGTACCAGACCGGCACCGAGATCGGCTATATCGATTACGAGGAGCATACCCAGTATTTGCTCACCAAGCGTCCGCTTGCGGGACTGACGCACCGCGAGATCATCCTGACGGCGCTGATCGCCGGCATTGCCGGCAAGGTCAAATGGCGCAAAAGCACGACGGCGCAGACGTACAAAGACATCCTGCTGGCGAAAGACGAGGAGCGTACGCGCCGCCTCGGCGCCGTGCTCCAGATGGCGGCCGCTCTCGACGCCAGCGAGACGCAGGCCGTTACGGCGCTTGCGGCCAGACGCAGCGGCGAACGCTTCGAACTTGAGCTGACGTGCCGGACGGAAGCGTTCATGGAGATTCGCGACCTCAAAGCGGCGGCCAAAGACTTCGAGAAAGAATGGAACGTCAAGATCGAGCTGAAGATCCAGGTCGGCTGACCGGGATCGGACGAATTAACAAGACGACAAAA
>NZ_VPFK02000007.1:35677-72092 GCF_008634075.2 Saccharibacillus sp. WB 17
GAGTATCCGGTCCGCAGTGAGACCCGGCCTTGATCCGATCAGGCCAGCGTCGATTTCCAGGCGCGGATATCTTCCGCGCGGAACTGGCTGCGGAACGGTTCTTCGCCGTTCTCGAACGATTCGTAGCCGCCGCTCGAAGTCAGCATGCGCGCTTTGACGTTGTCTTTGAGATACAGCTTCAGGATGTTCAGCAGCGTATCCTGGCAGCCCGGATCGAGAATCGGGCACATCAACTCGACGCGGCGCGTCAGGTTGCGGGTCATCCAGTCGGCGCTGGAGAGGAAGATCTCCGACTTGCCGCCGTTCTCGAAATAGTAGATCCGGGAGTGTTCCAGATAGCGGTCGACGATGCTGCGCACCGTAATGTTCTCGCTCAGATCTTTGACGCCCGGACGCAGGCAGCAGACACCGCGCACGATCAGGTCGACTTTGACGCCGGCTTTGGACGCTTCGTACAGTTCGTCGATGATCTGCTGGTTGGACAGCGAGTTGAACTTGGCGATGATGCGCGCCGGCCGGCCGGCTTTGGCGTGATCGGCTTCGCGGCGGATATTCGTGACGAACGTGCCCATCATCGTATCCGGCGCGACCGAGATTTCCTGCCAGTTCGGATGGCTGGAATAGCCGGTAATATGGTTGAACAGCTCCGAAGCGTCTTCGCCGATTGAAGCGTTCGAAGTCATCAGGCCGACGTCCGTGTAGAGCTTGGCCGTCGCGTCGTTGTAGTTGCCCGTGCCGACGTGCACGTAGCGGCGCAGTCCGTCTTCTTCGCGCCGGACGACCAGAATCGCTTTGGCGTGCGTCTTGAGCCCGACCAGCCCGTACACGACATGGCAGCCGGACTGCTCCAGCGTCCGCGCCCAGCTGATATTGCGTTCTTCGTCGAATCTCGCCTTGAGTTCGACGACGACCGTCACCTGCTTGCCCGCTTCGGCGGCCGCGGCGAGCGAACGGATAATGGCCGACTTGCTGCTGACCCGGTACAGCGTCATCTTGATCGCCATGACGTTCGGGTCTTCGGCGGCCTGTTCGACGAAATCGCTGACGGCATCGAACGTCTCGAACGGATGGTGCATCAGCACGTCGCGTTCTTTCAGCACGCTGAAGTAGTCGGTGTCTCCGCCGTCCCCGAATTCGGGCGGGTAGATCGACAGCCGGGACGGATAACGCAGCGCGTCGCGGTTCTTGACGGAGCCGGCGAACGACGTCAGGAAGCCGAGGTCGATCGGGCCGTCGATTTCGTATACGGCGTCTTCGATCTCGAATTCTTCCTGCAGCAGCTGCAATGCGTACGGATGGAAGCCTTTTTGCACTTCGAGCCGCACCGGCGCGCCGCGGCGGCGCTTGCGCAGCTTCTTCTCGATCTCTTCGAGTAGATCGTCCGCTTCTTCTTCGTTGATCTCCAGATCCGCGTCACGGCTGAGGCGGAAAGCATGCACCGTCTTGGCCGTATAGCCGCTGAACAGCGTCTGGATATGGTGGCAGATCAGTTCGTCGATCAGAACGTAGGTCTGCCGTTTGCTGTGGCTGCGCTGCGTCACCGACACGAGCCGCGGCAGGATCGACGGAACCTGGACGATGGCGAAAAAGAACCGTTCTTCGTCGGGCAGGTCTTCCGGCGTGTTGTCGCGTTCGAGCAGCGCGGCCAGATAGACGTTCTGGCTGTGCACGAGCGGAAACGGACGGCTGAGATCGACCGCCATCGGCGTCAGAACGGGGAAGATGACGTCATGGAAATAATCGTCCGCCGCTTTTTGCTGGGTCGCGCTCAGGTCTTCGTAGCGGTTGAGCACGAGGCTCTCCTTGGCCATGAGGCGCACCAGTTCGCGGTACGTGCGGTATTCCGCCGCCACCATCTTCTCGATGCGTTTGGACAGGCGTTTGTACAGGACGGGCGGCGTATAGCCGGAAAAGTCCTTCTTCGTGATGCCCGCCTTGAGCTGGTTGCGGATGCCCGCCACGCGGACGCTCATGAACTCGTCCAGGTTGCGCGAGACGATGCCGAGGAATTTGGCGCGTTCGAGCAGCGGCGTGTCCGGGTCCTGCGCTTCTTCGAGCACTCGGTAATTGAATTCGATCCAACTCAGGTCGCGATTGATGTAGTAAGGGGACGATCCCCGTTGAGCGGAATGGTTGTCCATAGTTCCTCCATAGTAAAGCGTGCGGGCAGGACGCAAGTCGCGCCGCAGACGCCGAGTATTCGTGCGAATCCGTTTCTTATTCCGCATGGGCGGTCGAGCCTTCCGGCAGACATGAAATCGTATACGCATGAGGGCAAACGCAGGTTGCGCGGCGTTCGCACTTTCATTTACCCGCCAGGCAGCGCCCAAAATCGGTGCGGCCAGAGCGGATTATTCTCCGGGAAGCTCTTTTATTAGTATAACCTGCTTTTGTTAAGCGAATGTAAAAAAGTCCTTTTTCCAGTTTACTTACATTGAAGCGTTTTCGATCCATTTTAAAGCGTTATCATTCTGTTTTTTCTTTTTTCCAAAGACTGCTGTACCTAAAAAAGCGACAAAATCGTCAAATGCAAGTTAAATAAGTCCCCCGAATCATGAAGAAAGTTTCATCGTAATTGGAGCCGAAAACCGATAAAAGCGAAGCGTTGGCAGGATATGGCGGCGGCCGGCGCGAAAAGGTAGGGACAGGCGCGAAGCCCGGGCCACGGTCGGCCATCGGGCGAACCGCGTCCGCGTCTACAGTCCGGCAGGGACACAGGAAGGGGAATCGACATGGAACGTTTGCATTACGGAGTCGCTTATTACGACGAGTACATGCCTTACGATCGACTGGCGACCGATATCGAGATGATGCAGGCGGCGGGCATTACCGTCGTACGCATCGCGGAATCGACCTGGAGCACGCACGAACCGCAAAATGGGGTGTTCGACTTCGCCTCGGTGGACCGCGTATTGGATGCCATGCACGCGGCGGGCATCTCCGTCATCGTCGGCACGCCGACGTATGCCGTGCCGGCCTGGATGGTGCGCGAGCATCCCGAAGTGCTGGCCGAGACCCGCACCGGAAGCGGCAAATACGGGGCGCGGCAGATCATGGACATCACGAGCCCGGCTTACCTGTTCTATGCCGAGCGGATCATCCGCAAGCTGATCGGCCGCGTCTGCGGCCATCCGGCGGTTATCGGCTACCAGATCGACAACGAGACCAAGCATTACGGCACCGCCGGCCCGAACGTGCAGCTGCGCTTCGTCAAGGCGATGCGCGACAAGTTCGGCGGCGATCTCGGCGAGCTGAACCGCCGCTTCGGGCTGGCGTACTGGAGCAACCGGATCGACGCGTGGGAAGACTTTCCGTCCGTGCTCGGCACGATCAACGGCAGCCTGGGCGCGGAATTCGCCCGGTTCCAGCGGCAGCTCGTGACCGATTTTCTCGCCTGGCAGGTCGGACTCGTCAATGAATACAAGCGTCCCGGCCAGTTTACGACGCACAATTTCGACTTCGACTGGCGCGGCCATTCGTACGGCGTGCAGCGGGACGTGGACCATTTCAAAGCGTCCCGGCCGTTCGATATCGCCGGCGTGGACATCTACCATCCGTCGCAGAGCGAGCTGACCGGCGCGGAAATCTCGTTCGGCGGCGATATGGCGCGTTCGCTCAAGCAGGGCGGCTACCTCGTGCTGGAGACGCAGGCGCAGGCGTTCCCGCATTGGACGCCGTACCCGGGGCAGCTGCGGCTGCTGGCGTTCAGCCATCTGGCTTCGGGCGCGAGCCTGGTGGCATATTGGCACTGGCATTCGATTCACAATTCGTTCGAGACGTACTGGAAAGGATTGCTCAGCCACGACCTGCAGCCGAATCCCGTATACGAGGAAGCGCGGACGATCGGAGCCGATTTTGCGCGCCTCGGCGGCTCGCTTGCCGGTCTGCGCAAAATCAACCGCGTCGCGATGCTGGTCAGCAGCGAAGCGCTCAGCGCCCTCGACTGGTTCCCGCTGCCGGGCGGCGTGCTCTACAACGACGTCGTGCGGCGCTGTTACGACGCGCTCTACAAGCTGAACGTCGGCTGCGATTTCGTGCATCCGGACACCGAAGCGAAAGTGTTGGCGGAATACGACCTGCTCGTCGTGCCTGCGCTGTACAGCGCGCCGGACCGGCTGCTGGAGAAGCTGAACGATTTTGCGGAAAAAGGCGGGCATGTGATCTACACGTTCAAAAGCGGGTTCGCGAACGAAGACGTACAGGTACGTACCGACGCGCAGCCGGGCCTGATCGAGCGATCCTGCGGCGTGAACTACCAGCTGTTCGCCGAACCGAACAACGCGAGCGTCCGTTTTGCCGGCGGCGGGTTCGAGGATCTTGGCGCAGCGGAGAAGGAAGTCGGGACGTGGATGGAGCTGCTGACGACGACCACGGCGGAAGTGCTGGCCCGGTACGACCATCCCGAGTGGGGCGGGTACGCGGCGATCACGACGAACCGCTTCGGCGAAGGCACGGCGACTTACGTCGGCTTCCTGCCGACCGAAGGGCTGCTGCTGCGCCTGTTCGAGCGGGTGCTGCGCGAAGCGGGGCTGTGGGGCGAAGACCAGAAGCTCAAGTTCCCGCTGGTCGTCAAATCGGGCGTGAACGCGGCGGGCTGCCGCGTGCGCTATTTCCTCAACTATTCCGGCGAGCCGGCGGGATTGCGATACGGCTACCGCGACGGCAGGGAGCTGGTGTCGGGCGAAGACGTCAGGCACGGCCAGATGCTGAACCTGCCGGCCTGGGGCTTCGCGATCGTCGAAGACCGCGAAAGCGCGGCCTGCTCGGCGGCGATGGAAGACGGCGTGGCCAAGGATTGACGATCGGCGGATCGAAAGGTTAAAGGATTGAAAGGTTAAAGGATCGAAGGATTTTAGAGGGTGGGCGTTCGTCGGGCACGGAGGTGGAGAAGACGGGCGGAGGCCCGTCTTTTTGGTGTGGCGCGGAGGGCCCGTCAGGCAAGCCTAAAGTACCTTTTTATACCCAAGCGCGCTATGATGGAAAAACGACACGCCGAGGCGTTCGCATATGAAGACGAAGGAGGAATTTTTGATGATGGAGACGCATGAGTATATGCTGACCGGCGAAGAGCTGACGGTGACGATCAAGGCTCCGGAGACGTGTACGGGAACGCGGTTCGACCGCACGGGCTGGATTACGCAGGTAAGACTGGAGAGCGCGGGCATCGACTTTTGCGTGCCGGAGAGTCTGGTTGCGGGCCAGGGGACGGGCGGCGAAGGGCTGTCCGGCGAGTTCGGCATCGAACGGGCGATCGGCTACGAAGAAGCCCGGCCGGGCGAAACGTTCATCAAACTCGGCATCGGCGCGCTGACGCGGATCGACGACGAGCATTACAATTTCGCGCGCACGTATCCGGTCGAAGCGTACGAAGTCCGGACGGAGACCGAAGCGGCGCGGATGACCTTCGTGTCGGAAGCACCGGAGCATAACGGCTATGGCGCGGCGCTCGTCAAGACGATCGAAATCGACGGACGCAGCCTGCATATCCGGTACAAACTGACCAATACGGGCACGAAAAATTTTTCGACCAGCGAATACGTACATAACTTCATGGGCATCGGCGGGCATCCGGTCGGGCCGGATTACGTGCTGAACCTGCCGTATGAACCGAAGCTTAGGCTGCTGGGCGACGGGGGCGTGGAAGACAAGCTGGACTTGTCGGCCGGGCAGATGGCGTGGAACGCCGAAGCGGGCGGCGAATATTATGCGCTGTTCGGCGGCTTCGCGGGGGGCGAAGCGCCTTATTGGGAGCTGCTGCACCGACCGAGCGGAGCGGGTGTGCGCGAGCGCGGCGACTTCGACGCGTCCAAGTTCGCCGTATGGGGTTCGGGGCACGTGGTCGCGCCCGAAGTGTTTATCGAGCTGAATCTTGCGCCGGGCGAGACGCGCGAGTGGACGCGGACGTACGACTTTTTCGCATAAGGAGTGGGGATCATGAACGCGGCCAAAAGCAAGCCGGACCGGCTCTTCTTTCCTTCGGTTCGTCTCTGCCGGGCGGAGTTCCAGGGCGAGGGCGTTCTTCGTCCCAGAGAGCTGGACAAATGCGGTCTGCTTGCGGTCGAAAGCGGCCGGGCCGCTTTGTCGATCGACGGGCGTACCCATACGGCGGAAGCGGGCGACCGGTTCTGGCTGGTGCCCGGAACCGCGCTCGGCGGACGCTGGGAAGCAGGATTTCGCGTCACGCTGCTGCTGTTCTCCTGCTGCCGCATGCAGAAATACGCCGGTCAGTGGTTGGCGGCGGAAGCCGAACTTCCCGCTTCGGGAAGGTTGGAACGGTCGGCCGGGCTTCCGGAGCGCCTGCCGGGACTGGCAGGGGAAGCGCCGCCTCGCGACCGGCTGGAACTCAAGCATGCGCTGCACCGCTGGATGAGCGTACGCCAGACGGAATCGGCGGCAGGCGATACGCGGAGCGGACTTTTGAAAAGCACGGAGGAAGAAGCCGGGCGGTCCGGGATCGATCCCGCTTTGGCGTACATGTCCGGGCATTATGCGCGGGAAGTGAGTATCGAGGAGATGGCCGTGCGATCGGGAATGAGCGTCAATCATTTCATTCGGACGTTCAAGGCCCGAACCGGACGGACTCCGGCCCAGTATCTGCTGCATCTGCGAATGACCCGGGCGAAGCAGCTGCTGTTCTCAAGCGACAAGATCAAGACGATTGCGCGAAGCGTCGGCTACAAGGACGAGCATTATTTCAGCCGGGCGTTCAAAAAGTCGGAAGGCATTGCCCCTGGCCAATATATGAAGCGAAGCGATCTGCGGATTGCAACCGTCTACTACGGGCTTGACGACTATCTGACGACGCTCGGCATTTCGCCTGTCGCCGTATTGTCTTACGAGCGGAGGATTCCGCGAATCGGCGAATCGGCCCCGGCGAAGTCTGATGAACCTGGAGCATCCGTCCGGCTCGACAGTTCGGCGTTCAGTTATGCCAAGCTGGGACGAGCCGCACCGGATCTGATCCTGACCAGCAGCCGCCTGGACGCCGACGCGCAGTTGGAGCGGATTGCGCCGACCGTCACTCTTTCCTACTCCAATGATCTGGTGCGGCAGCTTAGGCAGATGGGCGGCATCTTCGGTCGGCAGAATGAGGCGGAAGACTGGATCGGACGGTACGAAGCGAAGCGGAAAAGCATGCGCGTACAGCTGACAGCCCAAGCGGGGCGCAGGATGACGGCTTATTATATTCGGGTCGGTGCGACATTGTGCCGCGTATACGGAGCGCTGAATCAGACAGGAGCGCTGCTGTACGACGATCTCGGGTTGCAGCTTCCCGATCATTTTCCCGCAGGCGAATGGGCGTTGAATATCGGTCCCGGGCAGCTTCCCCTTTTCGATGCGGACTGGCTGTTTATGGCGGTGGAACCGACGCCGGAAGCGGCGGGACGCATGCGCGCGATCGAAGCTTCCGAAGAGTGGCAGTCGCTTCGGGCGGTCAGGGAAGGACGGGTCTGTGATGCGCAGGGACTTTTGTTCAAAGCGCTTGGCCCGGCGGGCCGTCTCGAGGCGATGCACGAACTGTTTGACCGAATGACCGAAGAAACCGGGTGAATTTGTCCATACAAAATCGGCGATAATGTCCATTGAACCGAAGGCGCTTCTTCCCTAGTATAGAGTGATAATGATTATCACTTATAGGGGGATGAACCGTGCAGCATACAAGAAACGGATCGAATACGGGAAAAAAGAACAGGCCCAGCAGAGAAAATAGAGAAAGCGGGAGCGGTAAGACTGGTTTCGGCGCTAGGCGCGTATCGTTCGCTGCGGGCTGGATGCTGCTGATTGCGGCGGTACTGATGCTCTCCGCCTGCGGATCGGCCATGCCGAATTCACAGACAGGGAAGACCGAAGCGGCGGCACAAACAGAAGCCGCTTCGGAGACAAAAGCGTCTTCCGGCGAAGCCGCGACTTCGGAAACGGAAACTTCTTCTTCCGCCGACAGCGGAAAGTCAGCCACGATGGCGATTACGCATCTGAAAGGAACGGCGGAAATTCCGGCTTCGCCGAAACGGGTCGTCTCTTTGTCCGCCGCGTATATCGACCATATGCTGACGATCGGCGAGATGCCGGTGGGCGTCAATACGGAAGAACGCTACGGCGGCGATTACCTGCCTTATCTGGCGGACGAGCTGGAAGGCGTGGCTACGGTCGGATCGGCCGAAGCGCCGAATCTGGAAGCGATTCTGCTGCTGGACCCGGATGTGATTCTGGTCGAAAGCCGGACAGGCGAGACGACCTACGAGCAGTTGAACAAGATTGCACCGACTGTCGTTTTGGGCAACGAATGGAAAGACTACGACGAAGATCCCGACTTTTGGACGGAAGACTTGTTGAAAATTGCGGAGATGTACGGCAAGACCGGGTTGGCACAGCAGAAAATTGCCGAACTCGACAAGAAAACGGCGGAGGTCCGGGTGCAGGTCGAACAGTCGGAACATCGTAAACTGGCGTATATCCGGGTACGGGACAAACTGCTGCAAATCTATGCGCAGAAAGGACATCCGACGAACGGACTGCTGTATCACGATCTGGGCTTCGAACCGTCTTCCCTGACACCGATCGATCAACGCGAAGATTTGTCATTGGAAGGGGTGGCCGATCTGGATGCCAATCGGCTGATTCTGGAAGTCGACCCCAATGGCGCGGACTTCCTGGCTGCGGCGCAAAAAAGTTCGGTCTGGAAAAACGTTCCGGCTGTACAGCAGGCGCGCGTATACGAAACGGATTCTTTCTGGTTGTTCAAAAGCTGGGGGGTCATAGGCCGGACCGAGATCCTGGAAGATGTGCGAAAGCAGGTCGAATAGATGGATAAGTCGGAGCAGCCGGAGAAACTGAAACTGCCGGAGCCTGAGCCGCTTGAAGAGCGGCAGTCGGAAACGCTGGATGCTTTTCTGAAAGACGGATTTGCGATGGTAAGGAAGCGGCCGGGCAAGGATGCGGAGTTCGAGGAGGAAGACGTACAGAGCTTCCCTTACTCCGTTCAGGATCTGCTTGACCCGGACGTCCTGCGCCTCCTGCTGCTCCGCCAATCCGTGCTGTTGGGAGGAGCCGCACCGGACGTAACCGGGACCCTGTTCGCCAAGCGATACTCGGTTCTTGCGGCCGGTTTGTTCGCGGCCTACAGCGCTTATGGAGTTGTGCTGTCTCCGGAGCCGGGCGATATCCGGCTGCGGATCGGTGCAGGAGCCGCGATGGGATACAGGGTGCGCGAAGAGTCTCGCCGGACAGACGCCGCTCCGAGTCTGTCCGCTTATGCAGGGAAAGTCGAAGCCCAGGTTCGAACCGTGCTGCGCGCGGTGCAGCAGGCATCGGGAGCGAATGGCAGTGTGCTGCATACGCTCGTCCTGCATCAGATTCATACGCTGTACCTCTGCCTGGAAGCGGAATCGCAGCAGGCCGGTTCGCCGCTTGCCGCTCGGGCAGACACGATGCGCGGGCATCGGCAGGAACTGAATGCACCGGCAAACCCATGGTTCCATGCCCGTTTCCGTTCGATCGGTCCGGATGCCGCAGGGAGGCCGCTTCTGCTGCGCCGGCACTGCTGCCAGGCTTATCGTACCGTGCAGTCCGGCCGCTCGCACGGCTACTGCGACAGCTGTCCGAAAAGCGAAGCCTATAAACGGAACTGACGGACCCAAAAGAACCAAGGAAGGTTGTCCGTCAGGCTGCTGCACGGCCGGCCAGGATGCCGTAGGCCGTGATTTGTCCGGGGGGTCTGTGGTAAGCTGGAACAAGAAAGCGGGATCGATCCAACCGAATCGGATACCCGGAGCAGACGATCCATAGAGGAGGATGTTCGATGATTGTGATTCATGCCGATATGCAGATCAAGCCGGACAAGCGGGAAGCTTTTCTGCAAACGGTCCAGCCGCTCGTCGCCGGTTCGCAGGCCGAAGAGGGCTGTATCCGTTATACGTTGACGCAGGACGTCGCCAACCTCGACCGGTTCACGATGGTCGAAGTGTGGGCCGACGAATCCGCGATCGAGCGTCATAACGCTTCGCCGCATTTTACCGGTTTTTTCAAAGTATCCAACGAATTTTTCGCGGCTCCGCTAAAAGCCGAAAAGTTCAGCGCGGCGGACATCTGAGCCGACCGGCAGCAGCGTACGACGAAATAAATCCAAATAAAGATTCGATACTGGAGGACGATCCATGAGCCCGAAAATCAGGCTGCACCTCGTGAGGCACGGGGAGACGTACTTAAATCGCTACGGGAAAATGCAGGGCTGGTCCGACAGCCCGCTCACCGACGAAGGCAAGCTTGTCGCCACTGCCGCCGGGCAGCGGTTGGCGGACACCGAATTCGCTTACGTCTATACGAGCGATTCGGGCCGAACGCTGGAGACGGCGGAACTTATCTTGAACGAGAGCCGGCATCCGGTACCGGTCATCCATCGGATCAAAGCTTTTCGCGAAACGTTTTTCGGCGGGTTCGAAGGGGAATACTCGAAGGTCGCTTTGGGCCAGATCGCCGAGAACAACGCCGGGGTGAGCTTTGCGGAATTGATGCAGACGGTGACGGTAGCCGAATTCGCGGACATGACCAAAAAAGCCGATCCGTACCATCACGCGGAAAACTTCGAGGAGCTGTGGACGCGGATCCGCGGCGGGCTGCAGACGGTCATCGACCTGGATTACGCAGGCGACGCCAACGTCCTGATCGTTACCCACGGCAACACGATCCGCAACATCGTCAACCAGCTGTGCGAAGGCGTCGACGTCACGATCGAGATCAAAAACGCCAGCGTGACGATTCTGGAGCACGAAGACGGGAAGTTCAACTGGATCGGGTTCGATCAGTAAGCCGACGAATAAAAAAGCAGACGAAAAAAGCAGAAGAAAAGCCGGATTCCTCCTCGATGTGCAGAGGGGGGAATCCGGCTTTTTGCCGATGAAGCGGGCTAGAGCACGCCTTTTTTCAAAAGGATGTTGCCGTACAGCGCTTCTTCGCCGGTCACGACGATCGCGTAGGCGCCGCGGGCGCGTTCGTAAAAAGCAAAACGTTCCTCGAACGCGATCTGCGCGGACGCATCGTGGCGGGCGATCACTTCGCGGTACGTGTCCCAGATCGTCGGCACGACCTTGTCGCCGGGCACGACGCTCATCAGCGCCGCCTGATGCCCGGCATAAGGGTCGAGCGGCAGCAGCTCCAGTATGGCGTCGAGCAGCGGAGGAATGCCGAGGCCGTCGCAGCGGATAACGCGCCCGTGCAGCGAGTGGCCGGGGAAATTGCCGTCCGCCAGCACGATCTCGTCGCCGTGGCCCATTTGCATCAGGGCATGGACGAGGTCGGGAGACAGCATTTTCGGAATCTTTTTCAACATTAGGCGTCTCCTTCCCGGCTAGAAGCCGTAGAACGCGCGCAGTCCGACCAGCTCGTCGATCCGGTGCTGCGGCAGTTCGCGTTCGCCGTCGATCATGCGCGTGAGGAAAGTCAGTTTGGCCGTGTACTCCAGACGCTCCATGTTCATGTAGGCGTCCATCACGCTTTTGCCCCAGGTCAGCGCGCCGTGGCTTTCGAGCAGGACGGCCGTTTTCTTGCCGAGAAAAGGCATGATCGAATCCGGAATCTCTTCGGTCGACGGCGTGCCGTAGGCCGCAAGCGGGATATCGCCCATCGCGATGACGGACTCCGGCATCATCATCTTGTCGAGCGCTTCGCCCTTGATCGCGAACGCGGTCGCATAAGGCGGATGGGCGTGGACGACGCCGTTCATGTCCGGGCATTCGCGGTAGACGCGCAGATGCATTTTGACTTCCGTGGACGGCCGGTATCCGTCCGCCGCTTCGACGATCCCGCCGTCCAGATTGACTTTGACGAGCATATGCGGCTCCAGGTAGCCTTTGCTGACGCCGGTCGGGGAAGCGAGAATCTCCGTCTCGGAGAGGCGGGCGGAAATGTTGCCGTCGTTGGCGGCGATAAAGTCCTTGTTGAACAGATTGCGGCCGATATCGCAAATTTGCAGGCGCAGCAGGCGCTCGCGTTCGGCCGGATCGGCGATCGTGTGGGGCTGGGTCATGGGTAGGGGCCTCCTTTTTGGGTCATGGGTGTGGATTATGGATTATGGATTATGAGTCAGGGATACGGCTATGAATATTGGACTAGTCGGGTCGGGCGCAGGGCAAAGCAGGACAGAGAAACCGGAACGGGTCCCGGCGCAGGCAGGTCTCAATGCAAAGGCTGCGGCGTGCTAACGAACCGTCATAACGCTATTTTCATAAATAGCGGGATTTGGAGCAGCTAACGAATCGTAGTAACACTATTTTGCTTTTTTGCATTGTATTTGTCCGATTTGGCAGGTATAGCGTTGTTAGGATTCGTTAGAAAATAAAATCGACCGATTTGCCCGTTTTAACGTGATCAGGATTCGTTAGCGTCTACGGCCGGCCGCAGCTCAGCGAGCAGCCGGCCTATACCGTTCGAGCGCAAACGAGCGCCCGAGAATCTCCGCCCGGCGGCCGAAGTCCAGCTCGCCGAGCGCGGCAAGCTGGATCAGCGCGCTTCCGGCGGCGCTCGCTTCCACCGGCCCCGCGATGACTTCGCGGCCGGTGCGCTCCGCCGTCAGGCGGCAGAGCAGCCGATTGCGGCTGCCGCCTCCGACGAGATGGACCGCCACGATCCGGCGGCCGGAGATCGACTCGAGCTCGTCGATCGCCCGGCCGTAGGCATCGGCCAGGCTTTCGAGCACGACGCGCGTAAGCTCGCCGTGGTCGCCGGGAACCGGCTGCCCGGTATCCCGGCAGAACTGCCGCACCCGCTCCGGCATATCGCCCGGAGCGGCAAAGCGCGGATCGTCGGGATCGATCCGCGCGTCCGCCGGTCCCGCGGCCTCGGCCAGCGCCGCAAGATCAGCATGGCTGAGCGCTTCGCCGCCGGCATTCCAGTGACGCCGGCATTCCTGAAGCAGCCACAGGCCCGTAATGTTCTTGAGCAGGCGGCTGCCTCCGCCGTAACACGCTTCATTCGTCAGGCCGCATTCGTAAGCGGCATCGGACAACACCGGCTGCGGGGTCTCGATCCCCGCGATAGACCAGGTGCCGCAGCTGATAAACGCGGCGGCTCCCCGCGAAGCGGGCCGCGTTTGCGCCATGGGGTTCTGCGCCGTCCCGGCTATATCTGCCGTCCCGCTCAACCCCGCGGCGCTTCCATTCGCGCCGCCTGCCGCCGCATCCCCGCAGCCGTAAGGCACCGCCGCCACCGCGGAAGCCGTGTCGTGCGAAGCGCCGGCCACGACGCGCAGCGGGCCGCAGCGCAGCTGCGCCTGCAGGTCGGGCCGAAGCTCGCCCAGCACGGTGCCGGCCGGCACGACCGGCGCGAGCAGGGCGGCCGGAATGCCCAGCCGCGCCAGCACCTCGGCGGAGGGTTCGCTGCCGCCGGCTGCCAGCAGCCCGCCGGTGCTGAGAATGCTCCGCTCCGCGGCCATGACGCCGGACAGCCGGTAATGGAACAGGTCCGGCATCATGAGGAAGTGCGCCGCAAGCTCGCGCAGCTGCGGTTCCTGCTCCAGATCGGCAAAGAGCTGGTACGCCGTATTGATGGCGTTCGGCTGATTGCCGGTCAGCTCGAACTGCTCGCGCGGCGGCAGGCGGCGCACAAGCTCCGCCGCGTGCCGCGCCATGCGCGCGTCGCGGTAATGGTGCGGCGGACGCAGCAGCTCCCCGCCGGGTCCGATCCAGCCGTAGTCGACGCCCCAGGTGTCGACGCCGATGCCGAGGATCGGATGCCCTTCGGCGGCGGCAAGCCGGATGCCCGCGACGATTTCGGCGAACAGCCCGTCGGCGTCCCAATACAGGCCGCCGACACTTTCGATCGGCACGTTGTCGAAGCGGTGAATCTCGCGCAGCTCCAGCTTGAAGCCGTCGTAGCAGGCCAGCATGACCCGGCCCGAGCTGGCGCCGAGATCGACGGCCAGCACTCTTTTGACGGAAGGATCGCTATCGCCATCATCGCCGCCAAGCGGCCGCGCCGGCTCCGCCGCTTCGCCGGCTCCCGCACTTTCGCCCCGCTCTACAGCTCCCGCATTCTCACCAATCCCGCCACTTCCCGCGCCTACACCGCCGTCCGTGCCCCGGCCGATCGCGTTCAGAACTTCCGCACGTAATTCCCGCGGCTTCATGGGCATGCCCCGCTTTCCGTATGAAATGGCGCCCGCGTCTCAGTACAGCGGGCCGAAGTTCCGGCAGGCGGCGTAATCGGCCGCTTCCGGATTTTCCGTGCCGAACAGCGACCAGGCGCGCGGACGGAACACGTCTTGTTCGTCCACGTTGTGCATGCTGACCGGAATGCGCAGGATGGAAGCGAGGGTGATCAAGTCGGCGCCGATATGGCCGTAGCTGATCGCGCCGTGGTTGGCGCCCCAGTTGTTCATGACGTCGTAGACGTTCGAGAACGAGCCTTTGCCGGTCAGCTTGGGCGCGAACCAGGTCGTCGGCCAGGTCGGATCGGTGCGCTCGTCGAGCGTGCGGTGCACGTCTTCCGGCAGGTCGACCGTATAGCCTTCCGCCAGCTGGAGCACGGGACCGAGCCCTTTGACCAGATTGAGGCGCACCATCGTCACCGGCATGCCGCCGCGGGTCAAATAATCGGTCGAAAAGCCGCCGCCGCGGAAATATTCCTGCGAAGCCGGACGGAACAGCGTCTTGTCGAGGCATTTGGCCGCTTCTTCGTCCGTAACGTCCCAGAAAGGCTTGATCGCGGGCTTGCCGTCGATCTCCTGCTCGCCGGTTCCGTCGAGCGCCGCCGAACCGGAGTTGATCAGATGCAGCAGCCCGCCCTGCGCCGCGCCTTCAAGCCGGTGTCCCGTTACGCGTTCCACCGCCGCCGGACTCCAGAACGTGCGCACGTCCGCGAAGATCTGCGCCGTGCCGGTCAGCAGATGGTTGAACAGCATGACGACGCCGTTGAGGCTGTCGTTTTCGGTGGCGACGATGTACGGCGCGCGCCGTCCGTTCCAGTCGAACGAGGAATTGAGGATCGTCTCCATGAAGTCGGCGTTCGGGAAATGGTCCGTCCAATGCCGCTGCCCCTGGAAGCCGCCCGCGATCGCGTAATGCCCGCCGGCTTCTTCTTCGAAGCCGAGCTCCGCCAGCCGCGGATTGCCGACCATGAGGTCGCGCGCGATCAGCGTCATTTTGACGACGAATTCCCATTGTCTATCCTGTTCTTCCTCGCCGATGACCAGATGTTCGGGATTGTTGTTGGCGCCGAGTTTGCAGTTTGCCCGGGTCCAGGCCAGCGCTTTGGCGTATTCGTCCGGGTCGTAGATATTTTCCTCGACGCGGCGCACGAATTCGGACATGTCCACGTATTCGTTGCGCATGCCCAGATAATGCTGGAACAGGTTCTCGTCGATGATCGAACCGGCGATGCCCATCGAGACGGACCCCATGGAGAGGTACGCTTTGCCCCGGATGAGGGCGGCGGCCAGCGCGGACCTTGCGAACCGGAGCAGCTTGGTCTGTACGTCGGCCGGAATCTCTTCGCTGCCCGACTCCTGCACGTCTTCGCCGTAGATGCCGAACGCCGGAATGCCTTTTTGCGCGTAAGCCGACAGCACCGCCGCCAGATACACCGCGCCCGGCCGCTCCGTTCCGTTAAAGCCCCAGACCGCGTGCGGAATCGAAGCGTCCATGTCCATCGTCTCGGAACCGTAGCACCAGCACGGGGTAACGGTGATCGAGACGCCGACGTTTTCGCGCTTGAACTTGGACGCCGCCGCGGACGCTTCCGCCACGCCGCCGATCGTCGTGTCCGCGATGACGCACTGCACGGGCGAGCCGTCCGGGTAGCGCAGATGCTCCTGCAAAAAAGCGGCCGTGCGCCGCGCCATGCCCATCGTCTGTTCTTCCAGCGATTCGCGTACGCCGCGTCTGCGGCCGTCGATGGTAGGGCGGATTCCGATTCTCGGATACTGCTGCGTAACGGTGGCTGACATGTGATTCCTCCTTGGGTGTGGGAAAATGGCGAACGGTGAAGTCTGTCTTCCTTTATAAAAGGATAAAAGGCTGGCCCGACGAATAGCGTCCCTCAAAAGTATGCGCTTGCAAAAAGATGCGGCAGCGGCGGTTCGCTTCTGTTTTCCTCTTCATCTTAAAAGGGTTAAAAGCCAAAGTCAACACGAAAACCACATAATTTCTTTTTATATTTGTGGTTTTGTTGGTTTCGAGAAGGTCATAACGAGAACGAATTGTGGTTTCTGCTTTTTCATGCTACGGTAAAAAAACAATCGGGACACGGGGAGCGGATGCGCAGTGAAAGCGGAGCAGCGGCGGGAATGGATCATCAACGAATTGTACCGGAACAAAAAAGTGCAGGTATCGGCGCTCGCGCAGACGTTCGGCGTGTCGGAAGAAACGGTGCGCCGCGATCTCGACAAGCTGGACAAGGAAGGCATCGCCCAGAAAAATTACGGCGGGGCCGTGCTGAGCGCGCCGGTCAACCGCGATCCTTCGTACGCGAGCCGGCACGATCTCAACCTCGAAGCGAAGCGCCGCATCGCCGAGCAGGTACTCGGCCTGGTGCACGACGGCGACAGCGTCATGGCGGACACCAGTTCGACGGCGTTCGAAGCGCTGCGGCTGCTGACCGAACGCAAAAGCAATCTGACGCTCATTACGAATTCGCTCGTCGCGCTGTCCGCGTTCCAGCAGTCGGGACATCGGCTGATCGGCACCGGCGGCACGCTCGGCGCTTCGACCAGTTCGTTCGTCGGCCCGGACGCGGCGCGGACGATCGAACGCTATAACGCGGACGTCGCGCTGCTCGGCTGCAAAGCGTTGTCCATGCACGGCGGCATCTGCGATTCCAACGAAGCCGAGAGCGAACTCAAGCTGCTGATGCGCCGGCAGGCGAACAAAACGATCCTGGTGGCGGACCGGTCCAAGTTCGATCGGCTGGCTTTTATCCGGCTGTTCGATTTCGGGCAGATCGACTTCGTCGTGACCGACCGTCAGCCGCCGGAAGAATGGGGCGAATTTCTGCGCGGGCGGGGCGTGACGCTGGTGTGCCGGAGCGAGGAAGCGGATGCCGGCGAAGAAGGATGAACGGCAGAGACCGAAGCGGCAAAAGAACACACAAAGCGCAAAAGAAGCAGACTTTCTTCCCCCGGGAAGAAGGCCTGCTTTTTTTATGGATATACCCGATTCTTGTCTATGTACGCCAAGTCCGTTCCGGGCCTACACTGACGGGGCAGGAGGGTACGCCCTCTTTTTTGCCAATACCGGGACCTTCCAAAGGAGCGACAAGATGGGTACGCTTACAAAAGAAAGGCTTGAACAACTGATCGCCAAAGTCGTCGGACAGATGAAAGGGATGCGGGGCTCGATCGAAGAGACGGCTCCGATCGGCATTATCTCGATGGAGAACTGGGAATGGCCGCAGGGAGTCGGGCTGTTCGCGCTGCACGGGCATTATCGCGCATCCGGCGACAAGGCCGCGCTGCGGTTTCTTACCGACTGGTTCGATGCGCGCATCGCGGAAGGGCTGCCTGCCAAAAACGTCAACACGATGTGCCCGATGCTGACGCTGACGTATCTGGCGGAAGAAACGGGGCGCCCGGATTATCTCGACCTGTGCCGGGAATGGCTCGATTACGTCCTGAACGACATGCCGAGAACGGAAGAAGGCGGCATCCAGCACGAGGTGACGGGCAGCGCGAACGAAGGACAGCTCTGGGACGACACGCTGTACATGACGGTGCTGTTCGTGGCCCGGATGGGCGTGCTGCTCCAAGACGACGCCTGCATGCAGGAGAGTGTCCGGCAGTTTCTCGTGCATCTGAAATATTTGACGGACCCTTCGACCGGGCTGTTTTTCCACGGCTGGACGTTTCTCGAAGGCGGGCACCATTTCGCGAAAGCGCTGTGGGCGCGGGGCAATTCGTGGTACACGGCCGGGCTGGTCGATTACCTGGACATGACGGAGCCGCCGGGCGGCGTGCGCCTCTTCCTGCTGTCTTCGCTGCGGCGCCAGGCGGACAAGCTGGTCGAGCTGCAGCTGCCCGAAGGGGCATGGCCCACGCTGCTCGACGACGCCGATTCGTATCCGGAAACGTCGGCTACGGCCGCTTTCGCTTACGGCATGCTCAAAGCATACCGGCGCGGCGATCTGGATGAGGTGCACCGCGACTGCGCGCTGCGGGCGCTGGATTACGTGCTGTCGTCGATCGACGCAGACGGCGTGGTCCGGGGCGTGTCCTACGGAACCGGCATGGGACGGACGCTTCAGGAATACCGCGATATTCCGGTCTGTCCAATGCCGTACGGCCAGTCGATGGCGCTGCTGCTGCTGGTCGAAGCGATGCGGCACGGCGCGGAAGGCGGGAACTTCCATGAATGAGCTGCGAACGGGCGGCAAAGTTTCCGGCGGCCCGCCGCCCGGCGGAACCGGGCCCTGCGCCGAGCAGAAGGCCGCGACTGCGGCGCCAGGCGGGCCGGAATCCGGGAGCGATGCCGTTCTCGTCAGAGGCGGCGTCGCTTTCCACGGAGCGGCCGAGCTTGAGCCCGCGCCGCTCGGCGGCGTCTGGCTCCGCCGCATGCCGCGAAGCGTGCGCGAGCGCCTCGGCGCCCGCGGGCGCTTCGTCGCAGCCGAGTCCACCGGCTGCGAGCTCCGCTTCGTCACGTCCTCGCAGACCGTGGACGTGACGCTGGCTCTGCCGGTGCAGGCCGGCACCGTCGCCGTCTACTGCGGCGGAATGTTCCATTCCGAGCACCGGCTGCCGGCCGGCCCGGCCCGTACGCTGCGGCTGACCGCGCCGCCGCGCCTGCAGATGGCCGACGCGGCGGCGCTGTCGGCTTCGGGCTTCGCGCCGCACGTGTGGCGCATTCGCTTCGGGCGGGCCGAGGCCGTCTACGCCGGCCTCGACGCCTTCGGCGCGGACGTCCGGCCGCCGGCGCCGGGCGAGACGCCGGAGGTCCGGCTGCTCGCCTACGGTTCGTCCATTACGCACGGCGGCGAGCAGAGCCGCTCGGCGTATATCGAGCAGGCGGCCCGGCATCTGGGCGCGGACCTGTACAATCTCGGGCTGAGCGGCTCCTGCCTGTGCGAGCCGGAACTGGTCGACTGGATCGCGAATCGGCGCGATTGGGAAGTCGTTTTCCTGGAGTTGGGCGTCAATATGAGAGACGGGATGGACGGCCCGCAGTTTCGCGGGAAAGTCCGGTACGCGCTGGAGCGAATCGGCGCGGCCCATCCGCTTCGGCCGATCGCGCTGACGACGATCTACCCGAACTTCGCCACGCTCGGCAGCGGCGCGCCGGAAGCCGGCGAGCAGGATCTGCGCTTCAACGAAATTTTGCGGGAAGAAGCGCTTAGATCGAATCACGCGCGGCTTCTGCTTATCGAAGGAGACACAGTGCTTGACGATCCGGGCGGATTGTCCGTCGACCTCATCCATCCTTCCGACGAAGGGCATGCGCGGATGGGAGCGAATCTCGCCCGGCAGCTGCGGCCCTTGTTCGAAGATTAAGCGCCCGAGAGCGGGCTGGATATTCGCGCGCCGGCCTACCCTCATCCGGCGCGGACACAATCGGTTCGTCCCGATCTTGCGAAGCAACAATCCCGCAGCCGCGCGGTTTGCGGGAGATAAACGCGAAAATGGAATATTGCGATCGTCGTCTTTTGCGGGTAACGTGACAAACAGAAACGCCCCCGACGCTCCCCGATCCGGGCCGGACGCCCGCCGTCCGGTTTGACCGACAAGCAAAATGAGAACGCTTACCTAAAGAAGCGGGAACGCCGTATCGGCCGCTGCCCGCAAGCGCAAAGGAGGTTCCCGCATGAAAGCCAACCCGGCCAAACCCGTTCGATTGCAGGCCGAACCGCAAAGCCGAAGCCGGCGGTTCTGGCACACGCAGCGCTTCAAGACGAGCCTGCCGCTGTGGATCATGTTCGTTCCGGTCGTCATTTTCTATTTGCTGTTCAAGTACGCTCCAATGGCCGGCCTCGTGATTGCCTTCAAAGACTACACGTTCCATGAAGGCATCTGGGGCAGCCAATGGGTCGGATTCGCCAACTTCGAGATGCTGTTCACGCAGTCCCAATCGCTGCAAATTATCCGCAATACGCTGCTGCTGAGCGTGCTGAGCGTCGTAATCGGGTTTCCTTTTCCGATCATGCTCGCGATCATGCTGAACGAAGTCCGCAAAAAATGGTTCCAAAAATGGGTGCAGACGCTCGTCTATCTGCCGCACTTTTTCTCCTGGGTCATCGTCGGCGGCCTCGTCGTCACGATCTTCGCCCAGTCGGGCCTCGTCAACGGACTGCTGGAGCGGCTGACAGGCCAATCGTTCGCTTTTTTGTTCAACGAAGGGTCATGGGTCGCCATTTTCCTCGGATCGGGCATCTGGAAAGACGCCGGATTCAGCGCGATCATCTATCTGGCCGCGCTCACCTCGATCGATCCGAGCCTGTACGAAGCGGCGTCGATGGACGGAGCTGGCAAATGGAAGCAGATCCGCAACATCACCCTGCCCGGCATCAGCCCGACGATCGTCATCATGCTGATTCTGGCCATGGGGCGGGTGATGGAAGTCGGGTTCGACCAGGTGTACGTGCTGCAAAACTCTATCGTGTCCGGCATATCCGAAGTGATCAGCACGTACATTTACGCGATCGGCCTGCAGGGCGGACAATTCAGTCTGACGGCGGCGCTCGGCCTGTTCGAATCGCTGGTAGCGTTCGTTCTGGTGCTGCTGACCAACGCCGTCGCCCGCCGGTTCGGCCGCGGATTATGGTGAAAAAGGAGGAACAATCATGAAATCGACCCAAGGCGAGCGCACGTTTTACGTATTCAATTACGCGCTGCTGACGCTGGCCGGCATCTTGTGCCTGCTGCCGCTGCTGCATCTGGCGTCCTTGTCGCTCAGCGGCAAAAACGCGGTCATGTCGGGCTTCGTCACGCTGTGGCCGCAGGAGATCACGTTCGAATCCTACAAGCTGCTGTTCGAAGGAACGCCGGTGCTGCGCTCTTTCGCGAACAGCGTGCTCATTACGGTCGTCGGCGTGGCGCTCAGCATGGTGGTGACGATCTGCGCCGCCTATCCGCTGTCCCGCCGGGAATTTTACGGACGGCGCTGGATCACGCTCGCGATCGTGTTCACGATGCTGTTCACGGGCGGCCTCATTCCGACGTATCTCGTCGTGAGTTCGCTCGGGCTGATCGACACATACGGCGCGCTCTGGCTGCCGGCGCTCGTCAGCACGTACAACATGATGATCATGCGGTCTTTTTTCGAAAACATTCCCGAGGAACTCGTCGAAGCTTCGCGGATCGACGGTTCGGGCGAATGGAGGCTGCTGCTGCAAATCGTACTGCCGCTGTCGCTGCCCATGCTCGCCACGATCGGGTTGTTCTACGGCGTCTACTACTGGAATTCGTTTTTCAACGTCATGATCTACGTCAACAGTCCCGAAAAACTCAATCTGACCGTGCTGATCCAGCAGATGGTACGAAGCCAGGCCGTTCTGCAGGAGATCAACACGATGGATACGCAGCAGGCGACCAACATTACGCCGGAAGGTATCAAAGCCGCCGGCATCATGATCATGATCGTGCCGATGCTGGTCGTGTACCCGCTGCTGCAGCGCTATTTCGTGAAAGGGGTGACGATCGGAGCCATCAAAGGGTGAAGACGTACCCGCGCCGCGTGCCGCACGTCCGGCATTTCCAGCCGCGCTTCGACAAATTTCCGGCCGTATGACGCATTCAGCCGTACCGATCCAGTCGCATCGATCCATCTGCACCGAACGTTCCAATCCGAGGAGGGTATCCGCATGACCAGAAAAAGAATGTCCGCCAGCTTGTCCGCTTCGAACGCCCGCAAATCCGCCGCTTTGTTGGCCCTGACTTTTGCCCTGACCGCCGCAGGCTGCGGCGGAGGATCGGACGCCCCGAATTCCGGCGGTGCCGCGGGCGAAGGCAAACGCGGTTCGATCACGGCGTCGCTGTACGACCGGGGCACGGTGCCGTCGTCCGAAGGGACGATGGACAACAACCGCTGGACCCAATGGGTCAACAAGAACGGGCCGGTGGACGTGAAATACGTGACCGTGCCGCGCTTCGAATCGCTGCAAAAGTTCAACGTGCTGTTCGCTTCGCGCCAGGCGCCGGACCTGATCTTCGAATTCGACACGGCGTACCAGGGCCAGCTCTACAACCAGAAGCAGCTCATGCCGCTGGACGATCTGATCGAAAACGGCAGCACCGAATACAAAGCGATGCTGGACAAATACCCGGCGCTGCGCAAAGCGGCGACGATGGAAGACGGCCATATGTACCTGCTGGGGCGTCCGATGGAATTGACCCCGCAGCATTACTTGTTGATTCGCAAAGACTGGCTGGACAAGCTCGGGCTGGACGTGCCGAAGACGCCGGAACAATTTCTCGCGGTCGCCGAAGCATTCACGCAGCAGGACCCGGATGGCGACGGGCAGGCCAACACGGAAGGCACGGGGCTTAGCTTCGTGGCCGGCATTATTTTGAACCATATGTACGGCACCGGCTTCACGCTGTTCGGCGAAGACCAGATTCCGTGGGTGCTGGAAAACGACAAAGTCGTACACGATTGGGAACGGATTCGCGCGGCCGTGTCTTTCCAGCAGCAGCTCTACGACGCCGGCGTGGCGGACAAAGATTTCGTAACGGACAAAAACGGCGAGAAGCAGAAGCAGATGTGGATCTCCGGCAAACTCGGCATTACCGGCAGCAACGGCGCGGACGTCGCTTCGTACGAAGCGCTCAAGCAGAACGTGCCGGACGCCGAAGTGATCGCGATGCCGCTTCCGACGACGCCGTTCGGCAGCTACAGCCCGACGCTCAGCAGTCCGGTGCAGATGACGGGCATGGTGAACGCTTCGGCCAAAGATCCGGCTTCGGTCATGAAAATGATCGACTTCATGGTCAGCGACGCCTACACGAACACGATCCAGAACGGCATCGAAGGCGAGCATTACACGAAAACGGAAGACGGGCGCGCCAAGCCGATCGATCCCGAGAAAAACAAAACCGAGCTTGAATACAACCGCGACATGGGCATGCTCTCTCCGCTGATCGGCAAAAATTACGGCCTCAAAAACAAGGTCAGCCCGACCGACGCGGAAAAAGATTTCATTAAAATCTACGAGCAGGCGGAAGCCGCCTACATGGACCCGGCCCGTCCGATCGTCGGCATCACGCAGCGCGCCTACCTGCCGCTGCTGCCGCAAAATCTGGCGACGGTCAATACAAACGCGAACAAAACGATGCTCGACATGGCGATGCAGACGATCGTGGGCGGCGGCGGCAAAGCGGCGGTCGACAAGTTCATCAGCGACTCGCAGGCCGTCTGGGACAAAGCCGGCGGCGCGGAGATCGACGCGTTCTACGCCACCTGGTACGCGGAGAACAAAGACGACGCCATTCTTCTGGACGACATTTACGAGATGGGCAAGCAGATGAAGGAACAGGAATAGGCCGCACGCTCAGCAACAGGAACAGGCAGGCCCGAACGTGAAAAATCGCCCGACAGAAAGGAGGCGCCCCCGTGAACGACTGGACAAGGCGCGCGCTGCGCCGGATTTATGCGGAAGCGTCCGCCGCCATCGTCATTGAAGACGGGCTGGTGCGTTACGACCGGCCCGGACATACGCGGCAGATCGCCCATCTGCCTTACTGCCACGAAGGCCGGTATTCCGCCGGATATTACGCGCTCGAGACGCTGCTTGCGGCCGACACCGGCCCGGAAGCAGCGACCGCTCAGCCGATCGTGCGGCGTTCCGCCGCGCAGCGGCTGGACACGCTGCGTGCGCTGTCGCGCTTGCAGGTCACGGACCGCGGCGACGCTCATTACGGCGCTTTTCGGTGGTACGCGGAAGAGAACGCCGTGCAGGATTCGAACGCCGCGTTCTTCATCTTGATGCCGCTTGCGTCGCTGCGGCTGCGCGCCCCGGAAGCCGTGCCGGCCGAACATCGGCAGGCGATCGACGGCATGCTTCGCCCCGCGGCGGCCTGGTTCGAGCGGGAATGCCGCGAGCCGGAACTGTATTATCCGAACAAGACGCTGAGCGACGGCGCGATGCTGCTCGCGATCGCGTTTCTGCTCGGCGACGCCGAACGGATAGAACTTGCGGCGGATTATTTCGAGCGGTGGGCGGAGTATACGACCCGGCGCGGCTGGGGGTGGGGCGAGAATATGAGCCTCGTGTACCAGAGCGTCATGCTGAACGCGCTGGAGATTGCGCGGCCGCTGCTGAGGGACTTCCGCCCCGGCCTGGCGGAGCGGCTGGACGCGCACCGCGCGTCGCTGCTTGAGATTTTGCGGTTTCACGACGGCGGCGAATTCGTGCCGACGATCCGCAGTTATAACTTCGGCGGCGAAGTCCGGCGGCCGAGCCTGGCCTGGTTGATCGCCGGGATCGCGGGGACGGGGGAGTCGGACCCGGATGCAACGGACGCCGAACGTTCGGATTCGCACGAAGCACCGCACGGCTCAGCCGAATCGCCGGCGGAATTTCCGTTCGGGGTCAACGATCTGCCGGCGCTGCTGCTGTTCGGCGCAAGCTTCCGGGTGCAGGGAACGCGAAGCGAAGCGAGCATGCCTTCCGCTGCTCTGCCCGTTCCGCGCATGCGCCGCGAACGGGTCTTCGACGACGCGTACGCGTACAGTTGGATCGGCCGAAAGACACGCCTCGGCAGCCTGAACGCTTTTCCGATTATGCCGGGCAGCTACCAACACGAGACGTGGGGGCTTGGCTGGCAAAGCTTTCCGCTGTCGGCCGCGGCCGAAGGCGGCCAGGTCTCCTATGCCCGCTGGTATGTCCGAGACGGGGAAACGGAGCGGACGCATCCGGCCGAAAGCTACAAAACGGCCTATCTGATGCCATCGCTGTTCGGGCAGCGTCCGTACCCGGCTGTCCGGACGCACGCGGCGCAGCACGAATACGCGCTGCTCGCCGTTCGGACGCTGGAGCCGATCTGCCAGCCGGCGGCCGAGATCGCCGACGAATGGATCTTCCATCGCCATCCGGGCGAGACACTGGAAGTGCGCGGCGGCGACGGACGCCTCTGGCATGTGCTGCGCTATGCGGGCGCGGCGATCGCGATCGCGCCGCTGCGGGGCATCCGGTCCGGCGAAGCGGACGCAGCGGCTTCGCCGGAAGCGGCGGCGGCTCCGCATGCCGGCGTGCTGCGCCCCCAACGCGGGGCGGACGGATGCCTGAAGCTGCGGCAGGTGCTGCATGCCGGCGGCGCATCGGAGCGCACGCCCTGCGCGCCGCGCCTTGAAGCCGGCTGGGCCGTGTTGTGCCTGGACGAAGCCGCGGACGAAGCCGCGATCAGGGCCAGGCTGGACGTCGTCTCCATCGAAGACGGCGAGTGGGACGATCGCGAAGTGCCGCGCGATCCGCACGAACGCATCCGGCTCGTCCGGCTGCTGGAAAGCGGCCGGGAACGGGTCGCGCTGCGGCTCGATCCGCATCATCCGGGTCGGATCTGACTTGACCTGACCTGATCTGACCTGATCGGCCTTATTCCGCGCTCCGTCCGAAGATTCGAATATTCGAACATTCGAATCCCGGCGACGACGCCCGGACTTTCATTCAAGCTGTGGACCGTCAAGCTGTAGACCGTGCCATTCAATCCCGCCGATGCGCGGAAGGAGATGAACCATGAACAAGAAATTTTGGAAAAGGCTCCAATTATGCGCGATCGCGACCGTTGTGACGACCGGCACACTGCCGGCCGCCTGGGGAAGTGGACAGGCGAATGCGCAAGCCGGAGAACCGGCACTGTCCGCCCCGAGCGAACGTTCTGCTGCCGAGCCGGCCGGTAACGGTTCGCCGGCGGCCGAAGCCTCGGTTACTGGCGAAGCCTCGGCCGCTGCCGAAGGATCAGAGCCCGTATCCGGCGCCGATCCGCAGCCCGCTTCCGATCTGCCGCCGCCGGCCGACGCTGCCGAACCGCCGGCTGATGCTGCGGAACCGCCCGCCGATACGGAATCGGCCGAAGCGGAACCTGCGCCGGCTGAAGATCCGTCGGCTGCGGCGGCCCGGTCGGCCGCCTCGATCGTGGCCGATACGTTCGAATCCGGCACCGTCGGATCGCCGCCGGCCGGTTGGACGATCGGCAATCCGCCGCCCGGCGTGACGGCGCGGATCGCCCAATCCGCGGAACGCGGCGGTCTGGTGCTGAAGATCGATCAGGCCGCCCCGGTGGCAAGCGGCCACAATTTCCGCCGCAGCGCCGCCGTGACCGGCGATCGAAGCACGCTGTCGTACAGCTTTAGCGTCGGTTCCACGAACGCGATCGTCTACCTGCCGACGCCGAACGCGGCAGCCGGCTCGATGGTCCAGTTCGCCGTGTACGACGGGCAGATCAGCTACATGAAGCAGGGCGTGAGCGGCTGGACCAAGCTGATGCCGATTGTCGCAGGCACCTGGTACGACGTGCGCGTCGCCATGAACGGTACGGCCAAGACGTTCGATCTCGACGTGGACGGACGACGCCTCGCGACCAAGGAAGCGATGAAAAACGCGGGACCGATGCAGTCGTTCTATGTGTCCGTGTATAAAGACAACGCCGGGTCCGTGTCGTTGGACGACGTTTTTGTAAACGGATACACGGCGGCTTCGGGCGCTTCGTTCGCCCAGGCCCAGTACGAAGTCGCGACCGGACGCGAGATCGACGTCAAGCTGGATTTTGATCCGGTCGACGCGACCGACCGCAACGCCGCCTTCTCGTCGGCCGACGAGAGCATCGCCACGGTCGATGCCAACGGCCGGGTCCGGGGGATCGCGCCGGGCACGACGACCGTGACGGCTCAGCCCGACGAACCGATTCCGGCGACGCAGACGACGATCGTCGTCGCGGACATTCCGGCGACGGGCCTCAGTATCCAGCCGCCGGCCGAACCGGTTCGAACCGGTTCGCGCGTCCTGCTGAAAGCGACGATCGAGCCGGCCAACACGACAGAAGAAGAGCTGCTCTGGAGTTCGGCCGACGAGTCGGTCGCGACGGTCGACCGGTACGGCGAAGTGACCGGCGTGTCGCCGGGGCAGACGACGATCGCCGCCGTATCGGCGCAAGGAACGGTACAAGCTTCGGCGCCGGTCGAAGTGACGGCGCGGACCGTCATGGCGGAACTGTTCGTCTCGCCGCAGGGCAGCGATACGAACGCCGGCACGGAAGCGGCGCCGTTCGCCACGATCGGGCGCGCGCAGCAGGAAGTACGCGCGCTGAACGACGATATGACCGGGGATATCGTGGTGCATCTGGGCGCGGGCACGTTCGTGCTGGATGAGACGCTGAACTTCTCGCCGGCCGATTCGGGCACGAACGGCAGCTTCGTGATCTACCGGGGCGCCGGCGGCGAACAGACCGTCGTGAGCGGAGGACGCGATATTACAGGATGGACCGAAACGCAGCCGGGCAGCGGGATCTACCGGGCGAACGCCGGCACCGGCCTGGCGACGCGCCAGCTGTTCGTCGACGGCGTGCGCGCGGTTCGCGCGCGCAGCGCGGGCGGACTGGACCGTCCGAACAAGACGGAGACCGGCTACACGTCGCGCGATACGGAGATCGCTTCCTGGAGCGACGCGGACGAACTGGAACTGGTCTTCGAAGACGCCTGGACCAATTCCCGCGTCCGGGTGCAATCGGTGACGGCCGCGAACGGCCTGGCGCAGATCACGCTGCGCAATCCGGGCTGGATCAACGTCAACGACCGCGGGCAGACATCGGCCACGCTGCCGGTCTATTACGAGAACGCGCTCGAACTGCTCGACGAGCCGGGCGAATGGTATCACGATCAGGATACCGGCTTCCTGTATTATATGCCGCGCGAATGGGAAGACCTCGGCAGCGCCGAAGTGATCGCGCCTGAGCTTGAGAAGCTGGCCGCGATCACGGGCGAATCGGCGGACAATCCCGTGCGCAACCTGAATTTCGAGAACGTCGCGTTCATGTATTCGACGTGGATGCGCCCGAGCACGGACGCCGGGCATTCCGACGCGCAGAACAATCATCTGCGCTACAGCAAGACGCCCGACCAACTGACGCCCGCCGCGGTCGAAGTGGAACTTGCGAACACGGTCAACTTTACCGGAACGACGTTCGCCAAGCTGGGCATCACCGGGCTTCGGCTGCAAAATGGGGTGCAGAACAGCCGGATCGAAGGCAATCGCTTCTACGACCTGTCCGGCGGAGCCGTCAATGTAGGCCAGCCGAACTCGTCGGACCGCAGCGTCTACAATCCCGACGATGTGCGGCTGAGCATGAAGAACGACGACGTGGTCAATAACGTCATCCACGATATCGGCATCGATTACAAATCGGCCGCCGCCGTATCCGCGGGTTATCCGCTCGATATGGAGATCAGCCATAACGAAATGTACAACCTGCCGTACAGCGGCGTGCATATCGGATACGGCTGGGCGAAAGATTTTGATCCCGTTACTAAAAATGTAAAAATCGAGAACAACCTGATCTATGATTTAATGGGAATGGGGCTGCACGACGGAGGCGCGATCTACACGCTGGGCACGACCGGCGGCACGGCGGCGGCCAAAAATATCGTCCGCGGCAATTATATCCGCAACCAGCTCGAAGCCAACGCGGCGCTGTATACCGACGAAGGCTCGGCGTTCTGGACGTTCGAGCACAACGTTATCGATCTGAAGGACACGCCGCCGTGGACGTCCCCGATTCGCTGGGCGATGGCTTACGTACCTTCGATTCACGACGTGGAGTACGTGAACAACTACACGACGACCGCCACGTACACGAATAACGGCACCGGCGTCGTATTTGCCGGCAATACGGTCGTGCCGGACGCGAACTGGCCGCAGCAAGCGCAGCAGATCATCGCCGCAGCCGGCCTTGAATCCGCTTACAACACCCTGAACGACGGAGACATCGGACGCTGGAGCGTCGCGGAAGCCGAGCTGGCGTCGGGTGCGAGCATGCCGCTCGTTCCGGTCAAGCGCGGAGGCAAGGACGAAGCGTACAGCAGTACCGGCGCCGATATCTTCTACCGCAGTTCGAACCCTTCGGTTGCCGTCGTCGACGCGCAGGGTCAGGTGACGGGCATCGCGCAGGGCGAAGCGACGATCGAAGTGCTGATTCTCGAAGGCAGCGTGCTGCGCACGCTGAAGACGTCGGTGCAGGTAGACGACGCGCTCGAAGGAATCGCGCTTGAAGGTCATCCGGGCGGGATCGCCCATATTCGCAGCGGCCAGATGCGGCAGTTGGAGCCGTACGGCACGACGCGGTTCGGCGATCGTGAAGACATAGGCACCGTGACTTACGCCAGCGGCAATCCGGCGATCTTTACGGTGGATGCTTCCGGCAAGTTGACCGCGCACGCGGTCGGAACGGCGACGCTTACGCTGACGGCTTCCCTGCCGGGCGGCGGCACGTTCTCGTCCGACTACTCGATTCGCGTATGGGACGGGCAAAGCGCCGACGTCCATTCGCTGCAGCCGGAGATCGAAGATCCGGCCGGCTGGTACGCGAAGCCGATCGCGAATGCGCTGCGCGAACTGGAGAACGGCACGTTGTCGCTGCGCGCCCCGGCCGGGCATCTCGCTTACGCGGACCGCAAATTCCAGAACGAGATGCTGGAATTCGACCTGCGGATCGACGACGCGGCCGATTCGCCGAACTGGTATGCGATGATGCTGGGCAGCCAGGACCTGACGCAAAATTATACGACCGGCACGATGTATCTGGCGATCATGAGCAGAAGCAGCGTCGAGCTGCACCGCTTCAATAACGGCAAGCGCACGGTTCTGTACGGCACGGTCGATGCGGATCACCATATTCCGGGTCCGGCGGGCTTCGGCGTGCCGAACACGATGCTTGGGCTCGGCCAGCCGCATGCGCTTGAGACGGGACTGTTCCGCGAAGCGGGCGGCGTGCGGATCGTCTTGAAGTCCGACGGACAGGAAGTGTTCAATTATCTCGATACGTCGCCGGACGCGATCGGCGAAGCCGGTTATCTGGGCTTCATTTCCCGGCAGCGGGCGACCGAATTGTCCCAGTGAACAGAAACGGCGAACGCGTCCGGCACTTCGGCGGCCAAGCGAACAAGAAGGAGGTAGATCATGCACAAAAAGTGGCTGTACCGGCTGATTTTATCGTATCTGCCGATTTTGTTCGCCGTCGTGTCGTGCCTGATGATCGTCTTTTTCATGACGCTGAACGAGACGGTGCGCAAGCAGACGCTCCAGGCGAACGAAATCTATGCGCAGAACGTCCTTCAGGTCGTCGATACGGCGCTGCGCGGCATCGAGACCCCGACGATCAAAGGACTGCTGCTGAACGACCGGGTGGGCTCTTTTTTCGCCGAATCGTTCTCGACGCCTTATCGCGATTACGGCGTGACCGAAGCGCTGCTCGATTTCATGTCGCCGCAGCCGATGATCGATTCCGTCTACCTGTACCGCAAATCCGACGACAAAGTGCTTATGCAGTCGTTCTCGTCTACGCTACCGGCGTTCGGCGACCGCAAGTTCGTCGAACGGGTACTCGCTGCGCCCGACGCGCCGGCGTGGAGCGGATTGCGGCAGATGAAGCTGTTTCCCGGCGACCGGGAGCCGCGCGCCGTCGTGTCGCTGAGCAAGCAGGTGCCGTATTTTTCGGGAGAGCAGGGCTTGATCGCCGTTAACGTGCGCAAAGAATCGATCCAGTCGCTGATCCACGAGATGAGCCGCAGCAGCGCGGACGTCTGTATCAAGGACGCGGCGGGCGGCATCATCGGCGGTTCGGAGCCGAGCTGCTCCGACGCAGAAGGCCGGCAGAAGATCGCGCTGCGCTCGGCGTACACCGGCTGGACCGTCGAAGTCCGGCTGGCCAGCGCGGGCGCGTTCTCGACCTTGTCCGTGTTCGCCAACGTATGGGCGCTGCTCGGCTTCGCGGCCGTGATCGGAGGTATCGCCGCGATGACGTATATCAGCCACCGGCATTACCGGCCGCTCGCCCAGGTCATGAACCGGATTGCGGCGCTGGCCGAACAGCACCGGGAACGCGGCATACCGGCTCCGGGCCGAAACGACGACGAATTCGCCTTTATCGAACGGTCGCTGGAGAAGCTGATCCGGCAGGCCAACGATTACGAACGCCAGCAGGCGGAAGGACTTCCTTATCGCCGCGCCTACGTGTTCAAGGAACTGCTCGAAGGCACGCGCGACATGCTGCCGGAAGAGTGGAGCCGGGAAACGGAAAGCGTCGGCGTGGACGGCGAATGCGTCGACGGCATCGTCGGCGTGGCGGAGATCGACGCTTACGCTTCGCTGGCGGCGGAGCATTCCGCGCGCGATCTGGCGCTGTTCAAGTTCATGCTGCGCAGCGTGATCCAGGAAATTGCCGACGAAGGCGGCGAGCCGCTCTGGACGGAGTGGATCGGGCCGGACCGGCTCGGGCTGCTGTACCGCCGGCGTCCGGGAGCGGATCGTCCGCTCGACCCGGCGAGGCTTGCGGCGATGGCGCAGCAGGCGGGAGGCTGGCTGAAGCAGAACGTGAAGTTCACGGCGACGTTCGGTTTCGGCGGAGCGGCGGACGACCTGTCCGGCCTCTCGGCTTCGTACCGCAAAGCGGTGGCCGCGCTGGAGCGCAAAGTGGCGGAAGGCCCGGCGCGGGTGTATGTGTTCGGCCGTGCCGGCGAAGACGCGGTGCGCGGCGAAAGCATGGATGCGCTCGTGCAGACGGTGCGCGAGACGGCGCTCGCGTTCCGGTTGGGCAGCGGGGAATGGGAAGGTTCGACCGAACGTTTCTTCGCGCAGATCGCGGCGGGCGGCTATTCCAAAGAAGACATCGTCCGCCTGCTGCGCCTGTTCGAAGCGCAGTTCGGCCGGGAAATGCAGGAACTTCCCGCGCCGATGCAGGAGATCTGGAGCGGCTGCGAGCTGCGCGGCATTCCGTCTTCGCCGGACGATTTCGAATGGATCGGCGAGCTGAGAGGACCGCTGCTCGATTCGCTGCGCGAAGCGGAACAGCGGCTGCGCGAAGGGCGAATGAACCGGGAACATTACGATCTGGCGAACCGGATGAAGGCGCACGTCGCGGAACATTACGGCGATCCGGACTTTTCGTTGACGCAGATCAGCGAAGCGTTCGGCGGCAACGCCAAAACGATCAGCCGCATTTTCAAGGAAGAGATCGGCGAGAAATTCGTTGATTACCTGACCCGGCTGCGGATGGAAGAAGCGAAGCGGCTGCTCGTCGAGACGGACGAATCGGTGCAGGGCATCGCGGAAAAAGTCGGGTATCTGTATCCGATGTCGTTTATCCGGGTGTTCAAAAAGATTGAAAACCTGACGCCGGGCGAATATCGCAAAGAGCGGCAGGACAACACGAGGCGGACGGGAGGACGTTGACGCTTTCGGAAGGAGAGGATCATGCAAAGGCGGATGTACCGGGCCTGGAGCCCGGACGCCCATGCGGCGAAAACCTATTTTTCGGAGTTGAATAAGCGGGAAAAAGAACTGCGATCGGCGATGCGCCAGGCCGCGGTCGAGCGGATTGGCGTGTTCGGCGGGGACGGACACTGGTTCGCGTACGTCGAAAGGTCGGACGAAGCGGCAGCCGGCGCAGCGTGCCCGGGAACGGATTCGAATACTTCCGCGGACCTCATTCCGCTTTTGGGCGCAGAACCCATAGCGGAATCTCCGTTTGATCTCGGCGCTTTGTTTCCCGGAGCACAGTCCGTGCTGTCCCCGTGGCCGGGACAGGCAGAACCGGGACCGTTCGCGCCGATGGCGGACATTTTCCATTATCGGCGTCCCGCGGACGGCGAACCGTGGAGACAGGGGGGCCAGCGGGAAGGTTACGGACGCCTCGCGCGGCTGCGGCCGGAACGGATCGCCGGCTACGTTTTTTACCATTATCAATATCAGGAAGAAAAACCGGGCGACGGCAACAAATACGGGATCATCGGCCTGCATGAGAATCTGCTGTTTTTCTATGCGGAACGGCCTGTTCTCGTCGAACCGGCGCCTTACGCGGGGACGCTTGACACGAGCCGCACGCCCGAAGATTGGGAAGCGGTCATGCGGCCGCATTTTATCGAATGGGCAGACGCGCCGGAGAGCGAGACGATTTGGCTTGAGCTGGACCGGGTACTCGAAGCGCGGCTGACGGAGAGGGAGGAGGACTGATCTTATGCCGAAAAAAGAAGCGCGGCGCGGAAAAGTTTCCGACGCGTTTGAAGTGACCGAGGCGATCAACGTGACCGATACGATCCACGTCACTGATACGATCAACTTTACCCATACGGCCAACTTTACTGATATGACCAACGTCACCGGCGTCATCGAGGTGTCCGACGCGAGTGATCGGTATCGCGACCGGATCAGCCTGAACGGGGAATGGGAATTCATGCCGCTCTACGATCGTCCGCACGGATTGTCGCTGCCGGAGAACGTCGTCTACGAACGGCACAAAGTGCGCGTGCCTTCCAGTTGGCGCGGCGCGTACGAGCCGGAGCCGGGGCGGACGTTCGGGAAGATCGAAGAGTACGGCTTCGAGCTGTTCGCTCCGTTTCGGTATCCGCCGGAATGGGACCGCGCCGAAGCGGGGGTGCTGCGCCGGACGCTGAACGTGCCGGCCGATTTTGCCGGGCGGCGCGTCCTGCTGCGGCTGGACGGCGTGATGCAGCAGGCGGCGGTCTATCTGGACGGGCGGCTGCTTGCGCGGTGGCGCGACGGCTATCTGCCGCTGCGGCTGGACGTGACGCAGGCGGTGCGGCCGGGCGCGGCGCACGAGCTTCAGGTTGTCTGCGCGAACTTCGATCCGGTCATCCTGCCTTCGGGCGCGGTCAAAGTGACCGGATTGACCGGCTCGTGGTTCGGGTATCTGGCCCGCGGCTTATGGCAGGACGTCTGGTTGGAAAGTCTGCCGCATACGGCGCTGGAACGAATCGCGATCCGGACTTCGGTCCGGGAGCGGCGGCTGGAGATCGATGCGTTCGTCGGAGTCGGCGAACGGGGAACGCCGGCGATGAGGGACGGGGCGGACATCGCGCGGACGGCCCCGGTGGAGGTCGGGGGTCGTACGGATCTTACGGGTCACATGGATCAGGCAGGTCTTGCGGATCTGGCAGGTCGTATGGATCAGGTAGATCGTGCAGAGGACACGAATGGCGCGGATCGACCGGAACGTACGGTGAGACTGACCGTGCGGCGTTCGGACCGGCCGGACGGGCCGCCGGTCTTGACGGGGGAAGCGCCGGTCGGGCCGGCCGTGGGGGCAGGCGCGGAGCGTTCGCTTCGGCTGTGCGAGAACGAAGTCCGTCCGATGGACGGCATGGCGCGGCTGCGGCTGGACTGGGCGGACGCCGAATGGTGGAGCCCGGATTCGCCGACGTTGTATACGGCCGAACTGGAACTGCGCGAAGAGGGAATCGCGATCGACCGGGCGGAAGAAACGTTCGGCTTCCGCGAATTTTGGAGCGAAGGGCCGATGTTCGTGCTGAACGGCATTCCGCTGAGGCTGCGGGGCGATTCGTGGCATTTTCAGGGGCCGACGCAGCAGACGGAAGCGTATGTGCGCACCTGGTACGCCATGTGCCGGGAAGTCGGCGTCAACTGTATCCGGCTGCATGCGGAGCCGTACCCGGACTATTTTCTGCGGATCGCCGACGAAATGGGGATGCTGATCGTCGGCGAAACGGCGATCTACGGCTCGGGCAAGTCGATGGCGGCGGATCATCCCGATTACCTGGCCGACTGTATCGATCACGTGGAGCGCCTCGTGCTGCGCGATCGCAACCATCCGTCCGTCGTGCTGTGGAGCGTGGAGAACGAGATGCGCTGGGTCGACGGGCGGGAGACGTTCAAGCTTCATATTCCGGCGCTGATGGACCGGATGCGCCGGCTCGATCCGACGCGGCTGATTGCGGCGGAAGGAGATAACCGGCTGCTGCCCCGGGAGATGACCGAAGTCGAGAGCCGGCACTACAATATCGACGGCACGATCGCGCAGTGGGACCGCCGCGTGCCGCTGACGTTCGGCGAGCACGGAAGCTGGTGGTACATTTGTCCGCAGAACGCAAGCGTCTACGCGGGATTCCGCGCGTACCGGCATACCGACGAAGCCGCGCGGGGACTCGCCGACAAAGAGCGGCTGTTCGTCGAATATGCGCGGCGGCAGGGCGTGTCCGGCATCTCGACGTTTAACTTCGCGCATTATTTCATGCGCGCCATGCCCGAGCGGGACATTCCGCTGGAGTGGGACGATCTGGAGACGCCGGGTGTCAAGCCGGCGTTCGTTCCGGCGTATTCGCTGACGCTGAACAACGGCCTGCTGCCGGCAGGCAGCCCGGATTACGTGCCGAATCCGGCGTTCGCCGTCATGAAGGAAGCGTTCCGTCCGGCGGCGCTGGTCGCGGCGGAATACGACCGCTGCTTCTATGACGACGCGCGCATCTCGCGCAGCTTCGACGTGCACAACGACACGCTGCATGCGCGGAGCGTCCGGGTCGTGTTCGAAGCGAAGCAGGGCGGACGCTTGCTCCGCCGCGAGACGCTGGAGTTCGCGCAGCAGCCGGCGGAGCGCAAAGTCGCGGCATTCGACTGGATGCCGGAGTCCGTGACGGCGCGGTCACTTACGCCGGCGGAAGTTCCGCCAAGCGCGGCGGGCGCGCCAAACGGGGGCGGGAGCGAGGCGCGGTCGGCCGAGGCGGCGGCGGAGCTGACCGCGACGCTGTATCACGACGGCGAGGCGGTGCACGAAGTCCGCATGCCGTACCGGATCTTCTCCGCCGGGATCAAAAGCGCACCGGTTCCGGTCCCGGCCGCCTGCCGGTATATCGGCGGGGAGGCCGATTACGACATCGTGCGGACGCTCGTGCCCGGCTGCGAGATCGCGGAAGCGGAGTCGTTGGAGAGTCTGCCGGCAGGAACGCTGCTGGTCGTCGGCAGCTGCATCCGCGACGAAGACGGCCGGATCGAACGCGGCGTCCGGCAGTTCGCGGCGCGGGGAGGCCGCCTGCTCGTGCTGGAACAGGACCGGTTCTCGATCGGCCGCCTGACGCTGAGCCGGCGGGCGTTTATCCGCGCCCATTCGGGCAGCTACGACCATCCGGTTCTCGCCGGTCTGCGCGACGAAGACTTGATGTTCTGGGACCCGGAACTGCGCGAAGAAGGCCCTTTGCCGATCATCGAAGCCGCGTTCGAAAAGCCGGCCGCCGGCGATTACCGGCTGCTGCTGGAATGCAGCGCCGGCGACTTCGGCGACGGCGGCGATCTGTGGACGCCGCTGCTCGAATACCGCGGCGGCCGGGGCTACCTGCTCGCGAGCCAGCTCGGCCTGACGAGCCGGTTCGCGACCGTGCCGCAGGCCGCCCTGCTGCTGCGCCGCCTGCTGGCGCATGCGGCTTCGGCCGGCGGGTCTTCCGCGCCGATCGCCCGCGGCGCGCAGCCGCCCGTGCGCCTGCTGGGCGCG
>NZ_VPFK02000008.1:0-353 GCF_008634075.2 Saccharibacillus sp. WB 17
AGACCCCTTGGAGACGACGAGGTAGATAGGCAGGAGGTCGAAGCGCAGCAATGCGTGTAGCTGACCTGTACTAATCGGTCGAGGGCTTATCCTATAGACTTGCGCAGCAAGGCTCTTCGGAAGCATCCGCTTCGGTTGAGACTTCGGCGTAAGCAGACACTTCATGACGCGAAGTGGATCGTTTCGGATCCGGTTTTCAAGGTGCAAACCTTGTACAAGACAGAGTTTGTTTAGGAAACACAGGCCCAATCGGGATCTTCGTTTCCTAAAGACAATCTGTTCCGGCTTACTTCGTAAGCCTAGGTTTGGTGGTGATGGCAGAGGGGTTCCACACGTTCCCATCTCGAACACGA
>NZ_VPFK02000008.1:375-28564 GCF_008634075.2 Saccharibacillus sp. WB 17
TACTCGGTAAAGGCTTTATTTGTTGTTTCAAATTAAAATTCATTCAAAAATTTTCACGATTTTTCCGAAAAAGGTGTCAAACTTGTAACTTCTATACCGAATTTGTAGTAGAATGGAGCTTGGGTGTAATAAATCCCTGTCCTGAAGCCGATAAGAGTAACATAGGTTTTTTTGGATCGTAACGTACTCCTTGATTTTAGTCCTCAGCTTTTCATGAAGTGTGCTCCGGACACACGATCTGTTCCGCGCACTCTGCTTTTACTCCGCCTTGAATAGAACGACCACATAGCTGCAAACAGGGCCACTCCCTGTCCGGTTTGATCGGAATGACAACTAGAAAATCACTTGGGGAGGCCTATTTTGAAGAAACGAAATTTCGTATTGAGTTTGATCGCTTTGTCGGTAGGAATAGGGAGCAGTCTAATCGGCGGAACTTCTGCTCATGCGGCGGATGTGACCCGAACTTATTCGGCTTCCAAAGGGTTTAGTTCGAGTGAACAAGGCACGAATCAATGGCATTACGAGAAGTTGGCCGGAAGCGCGTACCTGGATTTGGTCTATGACAAAAGCGGCAATCGCTGGGCAGCGCCAAGCGGTTACCCCTGGGTATCGGCTACGGCGCTCCATCCGGATCAAAACTTCGATGCGGTTCGCAAATGGATTGCTCCGGGCAAAGGCATAATTTCGATTTCCGGCAGCGTGCAAAAAGGAAGTCCCGAAGGCGACGGAGTCGTAGTCAGCATCAGAAAAGACGAGGTCAAGCTGTGGAGCGAGACTTTGACGAATACGAAAGCGGTGACTCCGAGCGGAGTGTCCCGAATTGCGGTTGAAGCCGGGACGGAAATCTCTTTTGTCGTGAATAAACGGGGCAGTTCGAATCACGATCATACGATGTGGGAACCTGATATTGCGTATACCGGAGTTGCAGGTTCGGCTGCCGGCGCAGCGCTCTCCAAATCATCGGCTTCTGCCGCAAACAAAAATTCTTCCGTCGTGTCCGTCCTGGATTACGGAGCCAAAGCGGACGATGCGATCGATGACTATCCGGCGTTCGTCGCTGCGATCGACGCGGCCAAATCGATGGACAAACCGGTCTACGTTCCTGCAGGAAACTATGTATTGAGCGATATTTTGACGATTGACGGCGTAAAGGTGCAGGGAGCCGGCAAGTTTTTGACTACGCTGACTTCAACGAATCCCAAGCGGGGATCGATCGATCTCAAAGGAACCGGTACGGAGTTAAGCAATCTCAAGCATGTGTATGAGACGACTGTGGCACGTGGAAACGGAGCGAACGAAAAAAACAGCATCACGGTACGCGGCGCCCAAAATTTTAAAATCGAAAATGTGTATGTCAGCAAATCGAGTACGGCAGGAATCATGATCACGTACGGTTCGAAGAACGGAATCGTTAACGGCAACACACTCGAATCGACGGGAGCGGACGGCATTCATATGACCGGAGGCAGCAGCTATATTACGGTCGAAAACAATGTCGTTCGGAAAGCCGGCGACGACACGATTGCGGTAGTCAGTTACATCGATAGCGACAAAGCCGCCGCCCATCATATCGTCATTCGCAAAAACGATGTTGGATACGGTTCGAAAGCGCGCGGAATAGCGGTCGTAGGCGGAACCGACATCACGATCTCCAACAATGCCATTCAAGAGACGTATATGGCAGGTGTATATATTGCGGTAGAAGCTTCGTACAATACGCGGAATGTGGATCGGGTAACGGTCTCGAACAATGTGATTGACCATACGGGACTGGCCAAACCTTCGAATCATCCGAATGTGTTGGTATACGCTTCGCAAGGGATTGTGGACAATGTGGTGTTTAACCAAAATACGATCAAAAACGGAGCTCATCGAGGCATAGGGGTATGGGGAAGCGGCAGCATCAAAAATATAACGTTTAACAAAAACACGCTGATTCATCGAATCGGAGAAGCGACAACGTTTGCCAAAGGGAATATCAAGCTGAATCAAAATGAAGGGTTCTGACTTTAGGAGAAATGAAGCGAAAAACGCAGGGGATTTGAATAAGAGAGAAGCGGATGTCGGCAGGTTCCGGCATTCGCTTTTTTGCGTAATTGAGAGGACTACTGCTTGAACAGACACAGAACGGTTTATATATCACTAATCCTGCTTAACCGCTTTTCACTGTTCTGAAACATAAAAAGTAACAATTACCGTAAAAATGGTTAGTTGAACAGAACGCTGAAAACGTTGTAGGCTGGGATAGAACACAGAGAGACAAAAACAGACAGGAAAAGAGTGAAGGAGGAACCTATGAATAAGAAATCCAAAAAAGTGTGGTGGGTCATCTCGGTAGTGGTCATCGCCGCCGCAGCGCTTGCCTTGTGGAGAGGGGCCTTTTTCTTGGAAGAAGAGAAAGCGCAAACCGGAGAAGACACGGAACTTGCCGAACCTACGCTTCCTGCCGCCGAAATACCCGATGGAGCGTTGTCGATCGTAGAGGAAGGAGCGACGCCTAATGACGACAGCGACGATCTGGCCGCGATTCAGGGAGCGCTCGATCGGGCATCCAAGGAAGACAAAGCCGTCTATATCCCGTCCGGCACTTATCGACTGAGCGGAATTCTGATGGTAGACGGAGTCAGCCTGCTGGGAGACGGAGCGAATCAGTCCATTCTGATGTCCACGAATCCCGAAAATGGTTCGATCGATGTTGAAGGAGACGGTGCAGTGCTGAGCGGTTTTGCCCATGTGTTCGAGAAAACGGTAGAGCGTGGTAACGGAGCCAACGATAAAAACAGCATTACGGTCAGATCCGCGACCAATTTCAAAATCGAAAACCTGAAAATCGATAAATCGAGCACGGCCGGCATTTTTGTCGGCTACGAATCTTCAAAAGGAACAATTAGCGGCAACAGTTTGCAAAATACGGGTGCGGACGGGATACATATTACGAACGGAAGCACCGGGATTGTCGTCGAGAACAATAAAGTGCAGAAAGCCGGCGACGATACGATTGCGGTAGTCAGCTATGAAGAAAACTCGCAAACGACCCAGGACATCACGATCCGCAATAACGATGTCGGTTACGGATCGAAGGCGAGAGGCATTTCCGTTGTCGGCGGCGAGAATGTCACGATCGAGAATAACAAGATTCAGGATACCGAAATGGCCGGGATTTATATTTCGGTCGAAAAAGAGTGGGGCACACGAAACGTCAAAAATATCGTGATTAATGAAAATACGATCGAGCATACTGGGACTCGGATAGCCGGAGAACATCCAAATATACTTGTGTATGCTTCGCAAGGTAATATCGATGACGTCAAATTCAATGGCAACACGATCAGCGATTCGGTCCATGGAGGTATCGGGGTCTGGGGCAACGGAGAGATCGGCAACATCTATTTCGACGCCAACAAGCTGGAGAACACCAAAGGATTGGCTACAAACTTCAAAAGCGGCACGATTCATTCTGAAGGCAATATAGGGTTCTAATTTACAAAAAGAAGCCGGACATTTATGTCCGGCTTCTTTTTGTTACTTTTGGTTGCTGGTTTGCTTAAACTAGGTCTATCAGTCTGCTTGCTTGCGGGAAGAACATGGGCCGTTGGACTCAAAAGATTCCCAAGTACATCGAATTTGATTCAAGGGAAAAGAGGCGGTTTATAAACTAACATCGCAGACACAAATAGTTAGTCGCGAGCATAAAGTTGAACCTTTTACAAAAGTTCTATGTAAAATTTGTTAACAAGTACGATTAAACCTGCAAAGCGAGCCAAAAAGTTCACTTTGCCGCTTAGCCAATAAGTCGGGTAGAGCCGGGAAAAGGAAAGGAGTGGAAAAAACCAAAATCTGATAGCAAAAAGCAATTATCGGGACTTTTGGCATCTAAACGATGGGCGATGTCTTTCCGCTTTGATCCTTATGAAGACGTGAAGGAACGGGTCCTGTCCGAGTGAGCAGATTACATAATCGGAGCAGTTTGAATGAACAAGAATCAAACTTACTGAATAAATCGGTCTCTCGTCACGAACCCGTGTATCGGCAAAGGTTCGCATTTTCTATTTTTAGTTTTGAAAATGTAAGAGAATTCCAGTGAGTTTACACAACTTATCATCTTTGTTTTTTCATTGCAGCATGAAAGTCAAACTACTATATTTTTACATCATGAAGACGGAGGGATTGTGTATGGAATTAAAAGAATATTTGCGCGTGGTCAGAAAAAGATGGTGGGTATTGGCTCTAACCGTATTGTTGTGCTTCGGAGCGGCTATCGCCTACAACTCGAAATACGAGCCCATGTATCGCGCCTCGGTCGATCTGATCGTTAACGAACCGTCCATCTCCAGCACCGGACAAGCCCAGGTCGATTCCAATTCGATCGAAGCTAACCTCAAATTGATCAACACGTACAAAAAAATCATCACTTCCGATTCGATTACCAAGCTCGTCGTGGAACGCCACCCCGAACTGAACCTGACCTCGACGCAGGTCGGCAACAAACTGATGATCGATTCGACGCAAAATACGCAGGTCATCAACGTATCCGTCGAAGATACCTCCTACGAAAGAGCAGCTACGATCGCCAACTCGACAGGCAACGTCTTCGTAAGCCAAATTCCCGAAATCATGCAGGTCAACAACGTAAGCGTACTGAATGCGGCAGACCCGAATTTGTCGGCAAGCCCGGTTAACGATCATAAACAAATGTTGATCGTCATCAGCCTTGTAGTCGGACTTCTGCTCGGTCTGGGCATCATGTTCCTGCTTGAATACCTGGACGATTCCGTCAAAACCGAATTCGACGTTGAAGATGCGATCGGACTTCCCGTTCTCGCCAAAGTAGATCGTATTGCCAAAAGCGACTTGAAAAATCAACAGGCCGATCCTTCCGGGCAACAGGAAGATTCAGCCCTACTGCGCACTGCCAACGAGCAGCGTTAATCGAGGTCAACCATGAAAATCATTCGACCTGAAATGCCTGTTCTGATTTATCGGGATCAAATCCTGCCGCCGTCCGAAACTTTCATTAAAAGTCAGGCTGAACGTTTTGAGTCTTTTGATTCTTATTTTATGGGTTCTCGTCTTGTTCCCGGGCTGCAGCTGCAAGCCGATAAGCAGATCATCATCAATACGGGTGGCGTAGCGGGCCGAAGAAAAGAGCTGGAATTCAAGTTGATGGGACCGGGGCGCCGTCTGACGCGCCGTCTTAAAGCGATTCAGCCCAAACTGATCCATGCGCATTTCGGACCCGAAGGCTGCCTGGCCATGCCGATCGCCGAAAAGCTGAATATTCCGCTGATCGTGACTTTCCATGGGTATGACGCAACGACCAAAGACGAATATGCCAGAAAATCGTATTATACGCATCGAAATTATCTGAAGCAGCGTCCGAAGCTGCAAAAGAAAGGCGATCTGTTCATTGCCGTTTCCGACTTCATTCGCGAGAAGCTGATTAGTCAGGGATATCCGCCGGAAAAAGTCATTCGTCATTATATCGGCATTAACATCGATTCTTTTAAGCCCGATTCTTCAATTATTCGCCGCGATACCGTTTTATTTGTCGGACGACTGGTGGAAGTGAAAGGCTGTGCCTATCTGATCGAAGCGATGTCCCAAGTACAGCGCAAAAATCCGGAAGCGGAACTGGTCATTGTCGGCGACGGTCCGCTGCGAGGCGAACTGGAACAGCTGGCCGCATCCAAGCTGACCCATTACCGGTTCCTCGGCACGCAGCCGCATCATGTCGTACGCGAATGGATGAATCGGGCGCGAGTCTTCAGCGTCCCGAGCGTACGCGCCGAAAACGGGGCCGAAGAAGGGCTCGGTATGGTGTTTCTCGAAGCCGCCGCGATGGGAGTTCCGGTCGCAAGCTTTGCGACCGGAGGAATTCCGGAAGCGGTCGAGCACGGGAAAAGCGGCTATCTGGCTCCGGAACGCGACGCGAAGCAGCTCGGCCTCTACATCGACCGGCTGCTGTCCGATCGCACTCTGTGGAAAGAGTTCAGCGAATACGGACGCGTGCGGGTCAGCAAGAAGTTCGACCTGGACGAACAAACGCGCCAAATGGAAGACCTGTACAAAATGGTCATCGCCACGCAGCTGAGCGGCGAACAGGTTACACTGGAATCGGCTTTGACGCCCGTTCCCGAAGCCCAGCACATTTTATGAACGCGAGACCCGACAGCATATACTCCAAAATCTATCAAAGGCAGGCGATCTGAACGATGACTAGAGCCATGAGCAGTGGAGGTTATCTGGTAGCCAACAAAAACGCCGGAGCGGAAGCTTCGGAATCGTATCGCACGCTGCGGACGAATATTCGTTTCTCCACGATGGGACGTTCTTCGAAAATTTTGTTGGTCACTTCCGCCGGAAGCAAAGAAGGCAAAACGACGACCGCAACCAATCTCGCCGTCTCTTATTCGCAGGAAAACAAAAAAGTGCTGCTGATCGACGGCGATCTGCGCCACCCTTCGCTGCAGCACGTGTTCCCGCGTTCCAACAAGCGCGGCCTGACCGACGTGTTAAGCGGACAATGCGGGCTTGAAGCGGCGGTGTCGACAACGGCTATCCCGAATCTGTCCGTTCTTACAGCAGGCACGTTGCCGCCCAATCCGTCCGAAATTCTTGGTTCCGATCGCATGCAGGCGCTGCTTAGCGAAGTTGCCGGTTATTACGACGTGGTGCTGATCGATTCGCCGGCGGCGCTCGACGTCTCCGATGCGCAAATCCTCGGTACGCTGTCCGACGGCGTCGTGCTCGTAGCGCATCAAGGCAAAGTGACCAAAGAACAATTGAAAAAAGTCAAAAGAGGCATGGATCATGTCAATGCGCATATTCTCGGCGTCGTGTTAAACAAGGCGTAGCAGCTTCCGTCTAAACATCATCCCAAAAAACCGAGACAAATGGAGGGGAAAACCTATGAGTGCAGTCAACAACGATGCCGAAGCAACAAAGTACAACGAAGCGGCGTTCAGTAACCTGACATGGAATCGGGGAATCGGATTCAATGCGACAAAACGGAGCATGGATGCGGTGGCTTCCTTGATCGGCTTGATTCTTCTGTCGCCCGTGTTTTTGATTCTGGCGATTCTGATCAAGATCGAAGATCCTAAAGGGCCTGTCTTTTTCAAACAAAAAAGATTCGGCAGAAACTCGAAAATGTTCAACATCTACAAATTCCGTTCAATGGCTACCAATGCGGAGCAGCGCTTGAAAGAGGACCCGGTTCTGTACCAGAAGTACGTCGCCAACAACTACAAGCTGGAGCAAGGCGAAGACCCGCGCATTACCTCGATCGGACGTTTCCTCCGCAAAACAAGCCTCGACGAACTGCCGCAGCTGCTGAACGTACTCAAAGGCGAAATGAGTCTCGTCGGTCCCCGGCCGATTGTAGCGCAGGAGCTCAAAGAGTACAAAGACCGCAAAAACGATCTGCTGTCGGTCAAACCGGGCGTCACCGGATACTGGCAGGTCAGCGGACGCAGCGACGTCGGTTATCCCGAACGCGTCGACCTCGAACTTTATTACGTCTACCATCGCACCATTTGGCTGGATATTCGGATTCTTTTCTCGACTGTCGTCAGCGTTCTGCTCAAAAGAGGAGCTTACTAAGACGACAAGAGGCGAACGACGAACCGTCCGTTTGATCATGATCGAGAAAGAAAGGGTGAATTCGAATGAAAGTCGCAATTATTCACGATTGGCTGACCAGTTATGCCGGATCGGAAAAAGTGCTTGAGCAAATGATTCATATTTTCCCGGAAGCGGAAATTTACAGTTTGGTCGACTTCATGCCCGAGAAAGACCGGGGATTCCTGCTTGGGAAAAAAGTACATACTTCATTCCTGCAAAAGCTTCCGCTTGCCAAAAAGAAGTATCGCCAATACCTGCCGCTGATGCCGCTCGCGATCGAACAGTTCGATCTGTCGTCTTACGACCTGATCCTGTCCAGCTCGCATGCGGTAGCCAAAGGCGTCATTACCGGCCCCGATCAGCTGCACATCTCGTACGTGCATTCGCCGATCCGGTATGCGTGGGATATGCAGCCGCAGTATCTGAAAGAGTCCGGCCTCGATAAAGGACTCAAAGGCACGATGGCCAAAGTCATTCTCAGCCGGATTCGGATGTGGGATTACCGCACTTCGAACGGCGTCGACCATTTCATCGCCAACTCGCAGTTTATCGCCAACCGGATCTGGAAAGTGTACCGCCGGGAAGCGTCGGTCATCTATCCGCCGGTTAACGTGGGCGCTTTTACGGCACGCGAAGACAAAGAAGACTTCTACCTGACCGCTTCCCGCATGGTGCCGTACAAAAAGATGGACATGATCGCGGCCGCTTTCGCCCAGATGCCGGACAAGAAACTGGTCATTATCGGGGACGGACCGGATATGGAAAAAGTACGCAAATTCGAATCGACGAACATTAAGATTCTCGGTTATCAGCCGGACGAAGTGTTGGTCGACCATATGCAGCGCGCCAAAGCGTTCGTGTTCGCGGCCGAAGAAGACTTCGGCATTACGCCGGTAGAAGCCCAGGCCTGCGGCACGCCCGTGATCGCTTATGGCAAAGGCGGAGCGCTTGAGACGGTCAGAGGACTGGACGAAGCGAATCCGACCGGCGTGTTCTACCAGCAGCAGGCGCCGGCGGCGATCATAGCGGCGGTGCAGCGCTTCGAGCAGGAAAGCGGCAAGATTTTGCCGGCCAACTGCCGCAAAAACGCGATGCGGTTCTCGCCGGAAGTGTTCCGTCAAAACCTGCAGACGCATATTCATAACAAGCAGCACGAAGACAGCCGGCATTTCGGTTCGGAACGAATCATTACGCGAGTGCTGTAAACCAACTTTCAAAACAAAGGAGATATGTTCTCATGGAACTTACATTTATAGGAACAGGTTATGTAGGTCTCGTCTCGGGTGTCTGCTTTTCGGAAATCGGCAACCAAGTGACCTGCGTCGATAAAGATCTGGACAAAGTGGCACGCCTCAACAAAGGCGAGGTGCCGATCTACGAACCGGGATTGCAGGAATTGATGGAGAAAAACACCGCTTCGGGTCATCTGAAGTTCACGGCGGATCTTGCCACTTCGGTGCAGAACGCGGACATCGTCTTCATCTGCGTCGGTACGCCTTCGCTGGCGAGCGGCGAAGCGAACCTCGAATACGTCGAGCAGGTTGCCCAGGATATCGCGCTTGCGATGAACGGCTACAAAATCGTCGTAACCAAAAGCACGGTGCCGGTCGGCACAAACGACAAGATCAAACAGATCATCAGCCAGCTCAGCCCGCATCCGTTCGATATCGTCTCTATTCCGGAATTTCTGCGCGAAGGCTCGGCGGTCAAAGATACGCTGCGCCCGGATCGCATCATCATCGGCACGAGCAGCGAACGCGCCGCAGCGACGCTCACCGAACTGCATAAGCCTTTGACCGACGAGATCATGGTCACCGAAGTGCGCAGCGCGGAAATGATCAAGTACGCTTCGAACGCTTTCCTGGCGACGAAAATTTCGTTCATCAACGAAATCGCCAACATCTGCGAAAAAGTCGGCGCGGACGTAACGCATGTGGCGCAGGGCATGGGCTACGACAAGCGGATCGGTTCTTCGTTCCTGCAAGCGGGTATCGGCTACGGCGGTTCGTGCTTCCCGAAAGATACGCACGCGCTGATCCAGATCGCCGGCAACGTGGATTACGAATTCAAGCTGTTGAAATCGGTCGTCGAAGTCAACAACGATCAGCGCTTCAACATTATTTCCAAACTGAACCATTCGCTCGGCAGCATGCAGGGCAAAACGGTCGGCATCTGGGGACTCGCGTTCAAGCCGAACACGGACGACGTACGCGAAGCGCCGGCGCTTGACATCATCAAGACGCTGCTTCAGGAAGGCGCCGTCGTCAAAGCGTACGATCCGATCGCGACCGACAACTTCCGCCGCTTTTTCCGCAACGAGTCGGACGTGCAGTGGTGCGATTCCGCGATGGAAACAGCCGAAAGCTGCGACGCGCTCTGTCTGCTGACGGACTGGTCGGAATTCAAGGAGATTGATCTGCGGGAATTGAACGGGGTCATGAAGCAGCCGATCCTGATCGACGGACGCAACGTCTACTCGAAAGAACAGTTGGCCGACACGAATTTCCAATATTATTCGATCGGACGGCCGGAGCTGGAAAGCCTTTCGCCGTTTCGCAATTCGGTAGCCTCGGATTAATCCGGGGCTCGTCCTAACGGCAGAGAGGAGGATCGGACGATGGCAAACAGTCAAAACCGGCGCAAGCCGGAGCTTCAAAACGGAGAAAGCGGCATGCGGATCTGGTGGTTGAACCCGACGATCATCTTCGCGCTGCTGATGACGATCATCCTGATCGGCGCGTATTACATTCCGGAGAACAGTTACCTGTCTTTTTACCGGGTCGACAAGTTCATCGATGAATCCAATATCATCTATTCCATTCTTCCGGTCTGCTGCTTTGTAGTCGGAGGGGTGCTGGCGATGTTGGCCGGACGCGGAACGAAGCCTTCCAACGCGTTTAGCGAAGTGATGATCAAAAAAGATTCCTTCATTAAAATGTGGATCTTCGTTCTGTTCGGGTTTACGATGTTCGGTTACGCGATGTGGTTCCTGATCATGCTGCGCAGCGGATTCAGCCTCAGCCTGTTCCTGAACGTGCTGAGCGGCGAACCGGGCGCGATCTACGGCATCAAGGAAAGCTTCGAAAACGTGGCGGGCGTGACGTCGTTTACAAACTTCGGCATTCCGTTCGTGATCATGACGTGCTACTACCTTTTTTATAACAAAAAGAAGATCTACATATGGATGTTGGCGGCCGTGTTCCTGTTGACGATGATGCGGGCGATCTTTTTCCTCGAACGTCTCGCGATTATGGAATTTCTCGTTCCGGCTGCTGTCGTGTACTTCTCCATGCGAGCCAAAATGAATCGGAAAACGCCTTTTGTGGCTGTGTATCCGATCGTCGGTCTTATCGCGCTCGTCGGATTTTTCGGCATCAGCGAATACTTCCGTTCCTGGCTCAGCTATTACGTCAATTATTATCCGTCCTTCTGGGAATTTATCGTGACCCGCTTCTTCGGCTACTATGTCACGGCGATCAATACCGGCACACTGTACTTCCAGCATCTCGGGTTCCATTGGCTGCCGTTCCCGAATTCGACGGCGGAGTTCATCTGGAAGTTCCCGGGCGTTCCGGACGATGCGTATTCTTCGATCTACGGCTTCGAGCCGCAGGCGCTGATCAACAATACGCTCGCCACGATGGGCAACCCGGAATTCAACAACCCTTCGGGACTGCTGCAGCCTTATAACGATTACGGTCTGTTCGGAGCGTTGGTGTTCTGGGTCATCGTCGGGTTCTTTACCGGCGTCCTGTACAATCATTTCAAAAAAGGGCATACGTTCGGCATGATGATCTATCCGATCTGGCTCGTCGGCGTACTGGAAATTCCCCGGTACTTCTACTTCGGCAGCGGACGCTTCTTCCCGTGCTGGATCATCATTCTCGCGTTCAGCCTGATTCTGCATTATAACCGTAAAAAGCTGACCAGTTGGCGGCTGAAAGGAGTGGGAGCCGGTGACTAAGACACGCATTTATGTCAACGGGCGGTTTCTGAAAGCTTCGGTAACGGGCGTGCAGCGTTACGCCTACGAGCTGCTGCGGACGATCGATCAGCTGATCGATCGCGCCGACCCGGCCGTGCGGGATTACGAATTCATCGTGCTGGCGCCGACCGGCGAGATTCGGGAGCTGGGCACGAAACATATCGAGGTCAGACAGGCAGGACGCTTCGGCGGGCAGCTGTGGGAGCAGCTGTCGCTGCCGGCGCTGTCCAAAGACGGATTTTTGCTCAATCTGTGCAACGCCGCGCCGCTGTTCAAGCGCAAGCAGGCGGTCACGCTGCACGACGCGGCGGTCTATTCGGTACCCGATACGTACTCGGCTTCGTTCAAGCTGTGGTACAAAACGATGTTCCGGGTGCTGGGGCGGACGTCGCCGCTCATTCTGACCTGTTCCAACAATTCCAAAGACGAATTGGTGCGCCACTGCGGCATTCGCGGCGACAAGATCCGCGTCATCTATCACGGCAAGGAACATGTGCTGCAGACCGGCACGTCGCCGGAGTATCCGGCGCAGCAGGGACTGGAGCGGCCGTTCGTGCTGGCGGTCAGCAGCCAGAGCCCGAACAAAAATTTCCGCTCCATCGTTCGCGCCGCCGAGCTGATCGGCGATCAGGGATTCGACTTCGTGATCGCGGGAGGCACGAACCCGAAAATATTCAAGTCGCAGGAAACGGAACTCGGCGATCACGTCCGTCACGTCGGATACGTCGCCGACGAGGAACTGCGGACGCTGTACGAGCGCGCAGCCTGCTTCGTTTTCCCTTCGTTCTACGAAGGGTTCGGCTTCCCGCCGCTCGAAGCGATGGCATGCGGATGCCCGGTGATCGCTTCCGATACGGCTTCGCTGCCGGAAGTGTGCGGAGACGCGGTCTTGTACTGCGACCCGAACCGTCCGGAAGACATCGCCGAGAAAATCGCGCACGTCATGCAGAACCCGGCGCTGCAGCAGCAGATGAAGCAGCAAGGGCTGGCGCAGGCCGCGAAGTTCTCGTGGGAGAAATGCGCGTACGAGACGCTGGCCGAAGTGAAAAAATATGCCGCGGGACGCACCGCCGATCAAACGGCGCGCAGCGACAGCCGCAAAGTCGAAGCCTGATGCTTCAATATCCGCAAGGAGGAGAGCCGCAATGAATATCATGTTTGCAAGCCATACGTACATGGGCAGTCCGTTCGTCGTCGGCTCCCATCACCTGTCGAGGGAGATGGAGAAGCTGGGCCATACGGTCATCCATGTTAGCACTCCGCTCAGTCCTTTCCATCTGTTGAAATGGAAAGACCGCGATATCCAGGCGCGTTTTCGCATCTTGCAGGGCAAACGCGTCGATACGACGGCAGTCGTCAATTCGGTGCCGATGTCGCTGCTTCCCTGGGAGATCGCGGGTCCGATATTCAAGCGGACTCGAAAAAACTGGATGCTGCCGGCGATCAAAAAAGTCATGCGCGAAAATCATATGCCGTCGGTCGATCTCCTGCTGATCGACCAGCCGCGGTTCGTCGGCCTAGAGAAGCTGGTGTCGCCCAAAGTGACCATCTATCGCCCGACCGACATTTACAGCAAAATGACCGGAGACGCTTCGATCGCTTCGGCGGAACGCACGCTCATGTCCGTCGTCGACGGCCTCGTCTCCACGTCGGGACCGGTCCTGTCGGAGCTGCGCGAGTATAACCCGTCCCTGCCGACGCTGCTGCTGGAAAACGGCGTGGAATACGAGCACTTCTCCGCGCCGACGGTCGAACCGGAAGACTTGAAGCCGATTCCCGGACCGCGGGCCGTGTACGTGGGCGCGCTCGACGAACGGCTCGACCTCAAAGGGCTCAAGCTGCTCGCGCAGCAAAAGCCCGGCATCAATCTCGTCATCATCGGACCGGTGAACGACGAGACGAAGCGCGACTTCGCGGAATTCGCCCACGTGCATTTTCTGGGCGCCAAAAAGTACGCGACCGTCCCGGCTTATCTCCAGCATTGCGACGTGGCGCTGCTGCCGCTCAGCAATCATGCCGCCAATGCGGGCCGCAGCCCGATGAAGCTGTACGAATACGCGGCCGCCGGCCTGCCGGTCGTCGTGACCGAGACGCCGGAGCTGCTGCGCCGGCAGGAGAAGTTCCTGCACTTCTACCGCGAAAGCGCGGAACTGCCGCTGAAGGTCGAACAAGCGCTGGCGGCCAAAGCCGACCGCAACACGATTCGCGACATGGCCAAAAGCCACGCCTGGGAAGCCAAGGTAAACACCCTTTTGAATTTTATCGACAACCTGTAGATCCAGAAACGCAATCAAAGGAGTGGCGACATGTCTTCGTTAAAAAAGAAAGGGATCAAAGCGGCGAAGTGGTCGAGCGTGGCGACAATTGTCACGATCGTGATCCAGCTGCTTCAGTTGGTCGCTTTATCCCGAATTCTGAGTCCGGTCGATTACGGGCTGATGAGCATGACGATGGTCGTCGTGGCCGCGGCGGTCAATCTGACCGACGTAGGCATATCGAACGCCATCATACATCGTCAGGACGTCAGCCGGAACCATCTGTCCAGTCTGTACATACTCAATCTGGCGACCGGAGCTTTTATCGCGGGCGTGATCTATTTCTCGGCGCCGCTGGTCGTCTGGTTCTATCAAGAGCCGGAGCTGCTTAACCCGGTACGCTGGATGGCGCTGCTGTGCCTGCTGCCCGCTTTCGGTCAGCAGTTCGAAGTGCTGTTCCGCAAAGAACTCAAGTTCGACAATATCGCCAAAATCCAGATCGTCTCCTACTTCGTCGGCTTCGTGCTGGCGGTAGGCGGGGCGCTGGCCGGTATGGGCGTCTACGCGCTCGTGCTGTCCAATCTGGGCAACGCGTTGGTCAAATCGGCGCTGCTCGTCATGCAGGGATGGAAAAAATGGACGCCCGCCCTGCATTTTGCCAAACAAGACCTCAAAGGCTACCTGAGCTTCGGCGTGTATCAAATGTCGTCCAACGTCATTCAGTCGATCATGTCCAATATCGACTATATCCTGATCGGACGCATCTACGGCACCCAGACGCTCGGCTACTACTCGTTCGCGTTCCAGCTCTGCACGATGCCGGTACTGAAGCTGACGCCGCTGATCAATACGGTCAGCCTGCCGATCTACGCCAAAATGCAGGACAATATGGAGCGGCTGCGCAACGGTTATATCAAAACGATCGCGCTCGTCAGCTATCTCAATGCGCCGATCTATCTCGGACTGCTCGTGACCGCTCCGATGCTCGTTCCGTTCATTTTCGGCGAAAAATGGGAACCGAGCGTCATGCTGATCCAGGTGCTGGCTATCGCGATGCTGCTGCGTTCGCTGATCGTTCCGATCCAGCCGCTGCTGCAAGCGAAAGGACGCACGGACATGTACTTCCGCTATACGCTGATGGGCATGTGCGTCCAGGTACCGGGTCTTGCGATCGGCACGTACGCGGGCGGCATCATGGGGACGTGTATCGCTTACGTCGTCATCCAGTTGATCTTGATGGTGATCCAATATCACTATGCGATGCGCCGCATGATCGGGCCCTGCCTGCGCGATTATGTTCGCAGCATGGCGCCGGGACTCGCTTACGGCCTGATCATGGTCGGAGGCGTCGTTCTCCTGAACGTTTTGTCCGTTGCGGTCTTCTCGCAGCAGGCCAACTTTATTATCCAGGTTGCGCTCGGAGCTTTGATTTACGGAGCCGTGCTCTTCCTTTTCAATAAAGAATTGTTTCAAAACCTCAAGAATAGGCTTATAAGTAAAACTAAGTTAGCTAAATGACGGCGCAGGCGTAAGATAAATTCACACACACCTTAAGGGAGGGCATCAACGATGAATAAAGTGAGAAAAGCGATTATCCCGGCAGCAGGCCTTGGAACGAGATTCTTGCCGGCAACGAAAGCCATGCCAAAAGAAATGCTGCCAATCGTGGACAAGCCTACGATCCAGTACATTGTCGAAGAAGCCGTCTCCTCCGGGATCGAAGATATCATCATCGTAACGGGACGCAGCAAACGGGCGATCGAAGACCACTTCGACAAAAACATCGAACTGGAAGCGGACCTTGAAGAAAAGAACAAGGAAGAGCTGCTGAGCATCGTACGCGAAGTGACCAACCTCGTCGAGATCCACTGCGTTCGCCAAAAAGAACCGCTTGGTCTCGGACACGCGATCTGGTGCGCACGCAAATTTATTAACAGCAACGAACCGTTCGCGGTGCTGCTGGGCGACATGATCATCGATAGCGAGGTTCCGTGCCTCAAGCAGATGATGGACGAGCAGGCCCGTACAGGCGGCAACATGATCGCGGTCGAAGCGGTACCCTGGAAAGACGTCAGCAGCTACGGCGTCATCAAAGGCGACAAGCTGACCGACAACCTGAACCTGATCACCGATCTGGTGGAAAAGCCGAAAACGGACGCGCCTTCGAATCTGGCGATGATCGGCCGCTATATTCTGGAGCCGCAAATCATGGACATTCTGGAGCATCAGACGGCAGGCGTGGGCGGCGAGATCCAATTGACGGACGCGCTCAAAAAGCTCGCCGAGCTGTCGAGAATGTACAGCTTCCGGTATGACGGCACGCTGTACGATGTAGGCAGCAAGCTCGGCTATCTCAAAGCCAACGTCGATTTTGCGCTCAAGCGCGAAGGACTGGGCAGCGATCTGCGCGAGTATCTGCTGGAGACGCTCGTAGGCAATCCGGCCGCGGCAGAGAAAAAAGACAACCTCAAAATCGTATAAAGATCGAATCGCATAAATGGATTGAACAAGTCATCGATTGAATCGACAGAATGGAGGAGCAAACATGAAATTGGTCTTATTATCAGGAGGCTCGGGTAAACGGCTGTGGCCTTTATCGAACGACGCCCGATCGAAACAGTTTCTGAAAGTGCTCGAAAACGACCGGGGCGATATGGAATCTATGGTCCAACGGGTCTGGGGACAGATCAAAGGAGCGGGCCTGAGCGATTCGGCGGTCATTGCGACCAGCAAAGTTCAGGTGGAGATTTTGCAGAACCAGCTCGGCGGCGTCCCGATCATCGTGGAACCGGAGCGTCGGGACACGTTCCCGGCGATCGCTTTGGCGGCTTCGTACCTGTATTCGCAAGGTGTGAGCCTGGAAGAGACGGTCTGCATCCTGCCGGTCGACCCTTACGTCGACGATCGCTTCTTCGACCGGATTCGCGATCTGGACGGCGCGCTGCACAACTCGGGCGCCAAGATCGCGCTGATGGGCGTCAATCCGACGTATCCGTCGTCGAAGTACGGCTATATCGTGCCGGAAGCCGGCGGAGCCGATACCGACTACAAACGGGTCGGACGCTTCACCGAAAAGCCGAGCGAAGATCAGGCCGAGCGGCTGATCGAGCAGGGCGCGCTCTGGAACTGCGGCGTGTTCGCGTTCAAGCTCAGCTACATGATGGACAAGCTGCTGCGCGAAGGGCTGCCGATGGAGTACGAAGATCTGCTGGCGCGCTATGCAACGCTTGAGAAGATCAGCTTCGATTACGCGGTTGTGGAAAAAGAATCGCATATTGCGGTCATCCCGTACGACGGATACTGGAAAGACCTCGGCACCTGGAATACGCTGACCGAAAACATGGGTCTGAAGCAGATCGGCAAAGGCGCGATCAGCGAAGATTCGAACAACACGCATCTGATCAACGAACTGGACATTCCCGTTACGATCATCGGCATTCCCGACGCGATCGTCGCGGTTAGCCCGGACGGCATTCTCGTCTCGGACAAAGCGGCAAGTCCGCGCGTCAAGGACATGGTCGAAGCCGGACAGCGTCCGATGTATGAAGAACGCCGCTGGGGCTGGTACCGGGTACTCGATTATTCCAAGTTCGACAACGGCACGGAAGTGCTGACGAAGCGGATCGGACTCGGAGCCGGCAAAAACCTCGGCTACCGCAAGCATATGCATCGGGCCGATACGTGGACGATCATTACCGGGGAAGGCATCCTGGTCAAGGAAGGTTCGATTACGCCGGTCAAAGCGGGCGACGTCGTTACGATCCAGCCGGGTACGTACCACTGCCTCAAAGCGTTCCGGGATATGGAATATATCGAAGTTCAGACCGGAGCGGTCGTGCAGGAAGAAGATTTCGAAGAAATGTTCAGCAGTTGGAAAGACATTGAGCGCCACTGCGTGACGAGCGGCGCCGAGACGGCCAGAGCCGGCCGAAAAGTGTTATGAGGCGCTGGGCGAAGATCGTAATCTCGGGTACCCTGGTTGCGGTTATCGGGGCCGGGGGTTACGCCTACTCGGTCTATCGCCCGGTCGTCAACACGTTGGAATCGATTTATGAACCGTTGGAATCGGACGCGGCGATCGCCGCGTCCGATTCCGGCGGCACGGGAGGCAGCCTGACGGCTTCCGTCGGTAATGCCGGCGTGCCGGCCGTGCGGGAACTGCCCGCCGATCTGGGCGAGCGGCAGCCGTTTAATCTGCTCGTGCTTGGCGTCGACGAACGCGAAAACGATATAGGCCGTTCCGACGCGATTATGATGCTGGCCGTCAATCCGGAAAAGCATTCCGTATTGATGTTCAACATTCCGCGCGATACGCGCACGGAAATCGTGGGCCGCGGCAAAGTCGACAAGATCAATCATGCCTACGCGTTCGGCGGCGTTAATATGGCGGTCGACACGGTCGAGCATTTTCTCGACGTGCCGGTCGACTATTACGTCAAAGTGAACATGGAAGGCTTGGAGCAAATCATCGATATTCTCGGCGGCGTGACTGTCGACAATCCGTTCGCTTTCGATTTCGAAGGCACGGAATATGGCGAAGGGCCGATCGCGATGAACGGGCACGAAGCGCTCATGTACGCGCGTATGCGCTACGACGATCCCAAAGGCGATCTCGGCCGCAATGACCGTCAGCAGCGGGTGTTGTCGGCATTGATCGAAAAAGGCAAAAACATTTCCAATCTCACCAAAGTCAATTCGGTTCTGGGAGCGGTCAAAGATCACGTCAAAACGAATCTGACCAAAGACGACATGATGGAGATCGTCACCCGATATCGGACGGAGATCGGCACGGTGGACAAAGACGAGGTGCAGGGCGAAGGCCGGCGCATCGACGGCATCTACTATTATCTGGTCGACGAAGCGGAGCAAACGCGCATCCGCACCGAACTGAACCGTCAGCTTGACCGTACTCCATAAGACAAGAAAGGTCGTGGGCCATGCCAGTCAATCTGTTTTTCGTTCCCCATCAGGACGATGAAGCGCTGACTTTCGGAGCGGGCATACGCAATCACCTGAATGCCGGCGACGAATGTCATGTCATTTTGTATACCGACGGTTCTTCTTCCAACGTCGTTCGGCAGTTGAACGGCGAGACGAAAAGCAGTATGCACCGCAAAGTACTGAATCCGCAGCGCGAAGGCTATTCGCCGCTCGACCGCGTCGATCTCGTGCGCTACCGCAACGACGAATTTTTACGTTCCTGCCTGGCTCTGGGCCTTCCGGTAGAAAACGTCCATTTCGTGCAGCGGCTGCAGGACGGGACGACGACGGTCGAAGACTGCGAAGAGCTGATCGGCGAATATATGGACCGTTATCGCGGAGCCCGGGTCAAAACCTTCACGAACCTCGGCGGCAACCATCGGGATCACGCGAACATGGGCACAGCCGCTCTGCATCTTTTTCGGCAGGGGAAGATCGCGGATCTGCGCCTCTACGTGGAACCGTATAACTTGCGCCAGGCCAAAAAAGCGTATCGGGGCCTGCAGATACATAAAGAGAAGCCGGCGATCCATGGCGAGTGCGTCGTGGCTTCGCTGAGCGAGTACAAAAAATGGAACCCGGCGCTGGAACAATTTGCAATCGGTTATCATTCGGTCCGGAAGGAAATCGATGCGGCGATCGCCAACCCGGTCTCCTATTATCATAAACCGTACGAACCGGCCTAGCGCAGCATGCGCTCGGACCCCAACCAACGACAAAGGAGCTGCAAACGGATGAGCAAAATATTGATCGTAGGCGGACAAATGGAGAACAAAGGCGCACAGGCCATGACTTTTACGGTGATCAACGAGATCAAAAAACGTCATCCCGACAAAGAAATACTCGTCAACTGTATCGATCCGGATCGCGGTTACGCGTTCGACATTATCAAAATCGGCAAAAAGCTGAAAATCGAAATGTTGGGCGGCGTATTCGGCACGGTAGGCAAGCTGATTCCGAACGCCGAGCACGTCAACGTGACCCGCGGCGAAATGGAACGCATCATGAAAGAAACCGACATGATCGTCGATATCAGCGGTTTTGCCTTGTCTTCACAGTTCACCATCCGCCATTCGGTCAACTATCTCGTCAACATCATGCTCGCCAAGCGGTACAAAGTGCCGATGGTGCTGATGCCGCAGTCTTTCGGGCCGTTCGATTATGAAAGCAAATACAAATCGTTTATTATGGCGCTGATCAAAAAATACATCACGTATCCGACCTACATCTATGCGCGCGAAGACGAAGGCATGCAGTTTCTGAGCCGCTTCACGACGCACAATTTGAAGCGTTCCATGGATTTGGTGCTTCAGGGCAGCAGCGATTACAATCTGGACGTGCTGTTCAAGCCTGGCGCGTACAAGCCGAACGAACGCGTCGCCGTCAAAGAAAATTCCGTCGGCATCGTGCCAAACGTGAAAACGATGAAATACGGCTCGCGCGAAGACCTGCTGCAAGCGTACCGCAAAATGACCGACCATCTGCTCAAGCGCGGCCTGAACGTGTATCTGCTGCGACATTCGACGGAAGATCTGGAAATTTGCAAAGGCATCAAAGAACATTATCCATCCGACGACCGCGTCGTGCTGTTGGAGAACGAATACGACTGCATCGAAATCCATCATATTCTGGAACAGTTCACGTTCATTATCGCTTCGCGCTACCATTCCATCATTCACGCCTACAAAGACGGCATTCCCGTGCTGGCCCTGGGGTGGGCGACGAAGTATCAGGAACTGCTCGGCCGGTTCGGGCAAAAAGAATACATGTTCGACGTTCGCGACCTTGCGCATGTGGAACGGGATATCGAAAGCAAGCTGGATCGCATGATCGAGCGCCGGGATGAAGAATCCAGACACATCAGCGCGGTGACGGCCGAAATCCAGAGCCATACGATCTTCAGCGAAGTGTTCGGGGAACTGCCGGCGGTAAAGATGACGGACGAACTGGCCGAAGAACTTGAAGACGCCACGCTTCAGATCGGCTGATCGATTGCCGTTCGTACACGCAGGGGGCTGCGTAGAAAAACCTTTACCTTGAATGACCAGAGGTAAAGGTTTTTTTGCGGCCGCGAAAGATGGGCAGGTCCGGCGATTTGTGCTACCCTTACCGGGAAGCGCTCCGCGCGGATCAGAGAGAAAAAGGAGTACGGGAAACATGCAGCAGCTATTTATCGGAGATATTTCGCTTAGCGACGGGACGATCGAATCGGTCGTCCTGGTCGAAGGAGAAGCCAGAGTCGAGTTTCGGATCTGGGACGGAAGCAAAGCGTGGTTTCGGTTTGCGGGGGTGATCGGCAGCCGCGACCGCAACGCGGCCGGACAGGACGTGGAATCGATCGAGATGCAGCCAATTCCGGCGATTCGGGCAGCCGGTTCCGATCCATTCGTGACGGAGCTGCTGGAAGAACGCCGGGCCGACCGGACGGCTCCGATCGTGCGCTACGCGTTTATCGGCTCGTGGACGATGCGTCCGATTCTCGAAATCTACGCCGAGGAAGTGGATGCGCAGCGCATGTCCTTCCTGTAAGGACGAGGCAGAGAGCGGGAAAACCGGGGTTTTGACGGAAAAGTTCGGATCCGGCTGCTCCGCCTGCTGTATCTGTTTGGAAAAGAGGAATTACGGTTATTTACGCTTACTTGCATCGCGGCGAAGCTCAAGCCGAACGTCCGCGCAAACGTATTGTCCACTTTTCCCTTTCGAAGGAGATGAAGCGCATGTCGATCGACCGTTTCATTTGGATCAAGCTCAGCCGCGTCACGAACGAACAGACGAAGAAAAATTTGGCCAAACTGCTGGCTATTCGGATACGCAACGCCGAAAGCGCGGAGCGGACCGTTCGGCATCCCACTTCTTGAAAGTGCGGCCCGGTGCGCAGACAACGCAAAAGAGGTTCCTCTCGGAACCTCTTATTTGGCATTAACGCCGGCTTTTTCACATTCTTCCTGCGCATGCAGGACCGTCTCTTCGTTTGCTTCTTCAATGACCTGCGGTTCGTTGATCCATTCGTCCGACCAGCCTTGAATGCATTGAATAGTCGACTGCAGCGCCCGTCCTTTGTCCGTCAATTCATATTCGATCCGAACCGGCGTCTCCGGGTACACATGCCGCAAAACGATGCCTTCTTTTTCCAGATCCTTCAGCCGTTCCGAAAGCAAACGTCCGCTGACCGGAAAAGCCGACTGAATATTGCAGAATCGCTGCGGTCCGGACAGCAGCCGATAAATAATCAGGCCGTTCCAGCGCTGCGACAAAATCTGCATACCGCGTTCGAAGCGGGGACAAAGCGTTGAATTTTTCATCTGTTCACCTCCACACTTTCCGTAGGAAAGTTGACCTTGCAAATTCCTTTATCTTCTTGATTATATCACGAATTACGCAGCGAATGCGGATTTCGCCGATTATTTTACGTCCGATCATGAATTTTAGGAAGAACCTTTCTTTTTTGTCGGCGGCTCTTTAGAATCGGAAGAAATTTGACGAAATATAAGAGGAACCTGCTTTAGCCGGACATCGATCTCACTCACAAGAAAGAAGGGGCCCCAATGAACATACTCGACGCGCTCGTACTCAGCATCCCTTATTTGAAAAAGATCACCAAAGAAGATTTCATGATCGGCATTACCGACAGGGAGAAATTTCTGTATTACGCGCCTTCGACCGATCTGGACTTCGGATTATCCGCAGGCTCCCCGATTCCGCCGGACGACGTCAATCTCCGCAAAGCGCTGGGCGGCCAGGTGTCCAGCACCCGCATTCCGGCTTCGGCTTACGGGGTTGAACTGGAAGCCAAAGGCATTCCGGTGTTCGACGAGACCGGGAAGGTCGTCGGGGCGCTTGCCGTCGCCTATACGATGAGCACCGAAGAATTCATGCACGGATTCGGCGACCGGATGGAATCCGTCAGCCGCTCGTTGACCGATTTTGTCGCCTCGATCGCCGCGCAGTCGCAGCAGCTCGCGGCCGCCACGGCGGAAATTCGCGAAAATTCGGGCCGGGCCGTTACGGACGCGCGCCAGGTCAACAAAGTCACTTCGTTTATCCGCGAAATTTCGGAACAGACCAACATGCTCGGCCTGAACGCCGCGATCGAAGCGGCGCGGGTCGGCGAGCTGGGCGCCGGATTCCAGGTCGTGGCCAGCGAAGTGCGCAAACTGTCGGTCGATACGAAGCAGGCGACGCAGAGCATCGAGCAGGCGCTGAACAACGTGCAGAGCAGCATCATGCGCATGGAGCAGGAAATCACGTCGATCTCCGACGCTTCGAACGAACAGGCGCATCTGCTCGGCGAGTTCGGCAGCCTGACGGATCGCTTGAACGAACTGAACGCCGAATTTTCCGAGTTCACCCGCCGGATGCTGGACGACCGCAGCCGAATGAAATAAAAACGGATATACAAAAAAGACATTCCGCATCTTCGGAATGTCTTTTTTATGTACAAGGGGGGACGGCGGCTTAATACAGGGACAGAGCGAGCGTGTCGCTTTCGCGGTACGAGTGCAAAATGGCTTCCGAACCGACAATTTCGATACTGATCAGGGAACCGATACATTTTTTCAAGGCTCTTTTACCGTTACTTAACTTATTATCCAAGGCGCTCGACAGCAGTCTAAGCATTTTTTGAGCGGGCTGTGTGTTCTCGGCGTCAATGTAAACGGGAACCAGTTTTTCTTGAACTGTAATCGTCGTTTTCACTACATTCACCTCATTTATACTTTATCCTGATTTTATTATAAACTTGCTTCCTTAAAAACAAATTAAAAAACGATTAATTTTCTTCGTAAACGTTACTATTTTTTGAATTTTTTTTGAAAAAGCCAATTTCCCTCCTTATACGGCGCCGATCACGTGCATTCGCGGGTCAAATTTAATAATTGTTTACCCTGTGGAGGCTATTCATGAAAACCTTTTTACGTAAATATTTAAGTCATTTTCAAAAAAATGCTGAAAGTATGGAAAATGATTAAAGTCCCGACGCTTTGGGGTAATGTATAACCGGATTGAAACCGCCTTCTGGCTATCTTGCAAAAAGGGTCTGCCGCGCGTCATTCGCCGGGCTTACTGCTTGTTCATCAATCAAAAATAAAGGAGTGTATCCATATGTCGACGCCACGGTTTGAAAACAAAACAGTGATCGTTACGGGTGCGGGTTCGGGTATCGGCCGGGCCGCCGCTTTGAAATTTGCGCAGGAAGGCGCGAATGTGGGATTGTTCGAACTGGACCCCGAACGGGCCGAATCCGTCTGGGGAGAATTGGAAGCGATCCGTCCCGGCAGCGGGTTGATCTGCGTCGTCGACGTTTCCGATCCGGAAGCGATGGAAGAAGCTTACCGCCAGGTGAACGAACAATTCGGCGGATTGGACGCAGTGTTCGCCAATGCGGGTATCAACGGAGCCAAAGGCCCGATCGAACATATGGGACTGGCCGAATTCCAGAAGACGATCGATGTCAATCTGGGCGGCATGTTCCTGTCGGTCAAGCTGGCGATTCCTTATATGAAACAAAGAGGCGGAGGCAGTATCGTGATCACGAGCTCCGTGAACGGCAATACCCGCTTCTCCAGCATCGGCATGTCGCCGTACAGCACGTCCAAAGCGGGACAGGTCGCTTTTGCCAAAATGGCCGCGCTGGAGCTGGCCCGCTACCGGATTCGGGTCAACACGATCTGCCCGGGGGCAATTACGACCAATATCGACGAGACGACCGAAGAAAACGAATTGATGCACGAGATCGCGATTCCGCTCGCTTTCCCGCGCGGCGGCGATCATCCGCTCGCCGGTCGGCACGGGCTGCCGGACGAAGTGGCGGATCTCGCCGTATTCCTGTCTTCGTCGGAATCGCGCCATATTACCGGAACTTCGATTACGGTAGACGGCGGAGAATCTCTGCTGTTCTAGGCAGCGGCGCCGCACGCGTCATCCTCGTACGCCCAAGCGGCAAGCCCGCCGACATGCAGAAGCGCTGTCGGCGGGCTTTTTGGCGCGCGCTCTTCTTGATCGGGTATAATCGGGTATAATGGAAACGAAAGATCGAAAACGTGTCGAAGCGTGCTCTGCACGCGGCAAGTAACCTATCATTGCGAATCCAGGAGGGCATCTCTATGGGCTGGTTGTCATGGTTGGCGGAACAAAAAATCGAAGAAGCGGTTCGCCGCGGCGAATTCGACGATTTGCCGGGCAGCGGCAAACCGATCGCGCCGGACGATCTGCCCGGCGTGCCGGAAGAACTGCGGGTCCCGTACCGGATTCTCAAAAATGCGGGCATGCTGCCGGAAGAGATGCAGCTGCGCAAAGAATGTCTGGAGCTGGAAGACCTGTTGGCCGCGTGCGAATCGGACGGCGAAAAGGAGAAGCTGCAAAGCCGTCTGACATCCAAAAAGCTGAAGCTGCGCACGGTGGAAGAGCAGCGGGGCTGGAGCGGCGGCGCGTACGCCGAATATGCCGACAAGATCCGCGAGCGGCTCGAAGGGGAGTAGGGAAGCGGCGGGGAAGCGAGAAATAATCGGAAAAGCGAGTCATAACGGAAAAGCCGGAAATCGGAAAAGCGAAAGCGACGGGAACCGGAGCTGCAAAGTGAAAAGCGCCTCCGCAAGTGGCGGAGACGCTTGACGGGACGGTCAGATGTCCGGTACGTCGACGACGACCGCTTCGCGCGGAATGCGCGACAGGTCGAAATGTCCGATCAGTTCGGCGGCGGAGATCGCTTCCGGGCGGTCGATCAGCCCGCTGACGTGGGCGAGCCAGCCGACGAGCCGCTCGGGCGGCGTGCCGCGTTCGCGGAACGAAGAAATGGCGATGCCGCCGTGCCGCTTCGCCAGGCGCTTGCCGTCGGGACCGTTCAGCAGCGGGACGTGCAAAAATTCGGGCACAGGCAGCCCCAAAGCTTCGTCGAGCCAAATCTGGCGCGGCGTGGAGTCCAGCAGATCGTACCCGCGCAGCACGTCCGTGATGCGCATGTCGGCGTCGTCGACGACGACCGACAGCTGGTACGAATGCAGGCCGTCCGCGCGCCGTACGACGAAGTCGCCGCCGCTGCCGGCAGGGAAAACCTGCGGCCCGGCAATACCGTCGACGAACGTCACGTCGCGGCCTTCCGGGAGGGCGAAGCGCAGCGAAGGGTCTTTGGAGCGGGCTTTGTCCGCGCGTTCGGCCGGACTGAGATGCCGGCACGTGCCGGCGTAGGCGGGGCCTTCCGAGCCGAGACCGTGCGGCGCGCTGGCTGCGCCCAGAATGTCGGCGCGGCTGCAGTAGCACGGATACAGGGCGCCGGCGGCTTCGAGCTTGTGCAGCGCGTCTTCGTAGCGCTCCAGGCGTTCGCTCTGCGTATAAGGCGCGTAAGGGCCGCCGACATCGGGGCCTTCGTCCCAGTCCAGGCCGAGCCAGCGCAGGTCGAGCAGCGCGAGTTCGGCCCATTTGGCGCGGGCGCGCTCGGTGTCGATGTCTTCCATGCGGAGCACAAATTCGCCGCCGGCGGCGCGCATATGCAGCCAGGCGATCAGCGCGGTGCGCGCGTTGCCCAGATGCATTTTGCCGGAAGGGGTCGGTGCAAAACGTCCGCGTCTCATAAGTATTCACTCCTTGGTATCCGAATAGGGATTTTACAGGTTCCATAATAGAGGTTTTGCAGGTTCAACCGAACCCTTTTAGCATAACGTTCGCGCGGAGCGGCTGACAAGTGCGCTTCTCAGGCTCAACCCGCGGACCTTGATCAAAACATGGCGATCGAACAGGCAAACCGAATAGGGAAATCGAAGAAACGGAGTGGGGCAGTATGCAAAGCAAGCAAGGAAGGGACCGCGAAGATTCGGGGCGGTCCGAGATCGCCGATCACGGACATAGCGGCGGTGGGCAGCAAAGAGAGTTCGGCCGGCAGGAGCTGCCGGTCGACCGGGCGCTGCCCGAATTGAAGCGGAGCCTGGCGGCCAATCGCCCGGCGATTCTGATCGCCCAGCCGGGCGCCGGCAAGACGACGCGGGTGCCGCCGGCGCTGCTGAACGAGCCGTGGCTGGACGGGCGCAAGATCCTCATGCTGGAGCCGCGGCGGCTGGCGGCCGTGTCGGCGGCCGATTATATCGCCGAGTCGTTCGGCGAGACGAGCGGCGGAACGGTCGGCTACCGGATCGCGCTGGACAGCAAGACGGGCCGCAATACCCGGATCGAAGTCGTGACCGAAGGCATCCTGACCCGGATGCTGCAATCCGATCCGTCGCTCGAAGACGTGGGGCTGGTCATCTTCGACGAGTTCCACGAACGGAACTTGCAGGGCGATCTGGGGCTTGCGCTGGCGCTGCAAAGCCGCATGGTGCTGCGCGAAGATCTGCGCCTTCTCGTCATGTCGGCCACGATCGACCCGGAGCCGGTCTCCCGGGTGCTCGGCGGAGCGGACGTGATCCGCAGCGAAGGGCGCGTCTATCCGGTCGAGACGATCCACGTACCGGCTTCGCGCGAACTGCCGCTTGAGCGCCGGACGGCGCAGGCGGTGCGGCGGGCCTGGGACGAGACGGACGGAGACGTGCTCGTCTTCCTGCCCGGCGTGCGCGAGATCGCGCGCGCACGGGAAGAACTGCTGCGCGGCGGCGGATTGCCCGGCGCGGAGATTTTGCCGCTGCACGGCGGGCTGGGCCGCGAAGAGCAGCGGCGCGCCGTGCGTCCTTCCACCGGCGGGCGGCGGAAGATCGTGCTCTCGACCACGCTGGCCGAGTCCAGCATTACGGTCGAGGGAGTGACGGCCGTCGTGGACAGCGGCCTGATTCGGACGCAGGCGTTCTCGCCGCGCACCGGCATGTCGCGGCTCGTGACGCTGACCGAATCGCTGGAGTCGGCCGACCAGCGCCGGGGACGGGCCGGGCGGACGGCGCCCGGCCGCTGCTACCGGCTGTGGAGCCGGGAAGAAGAAAGCGGCATGCCGGCTGCCCGGGTGCCGGAGATGCTGCAAAGCGACCTGGCGCCGCTTGCGCTGGAACTTGCCGCCTGGGGCGTGCGCAGTCCCGGCGAGCTGGACTGGATCGACGCGCCGCCGGAAGCCGGCTACGCCGAAGCGCTGGCGCTGCTGCGCCGCCTGCATGCGCTGGGCGAAGACGGCGTTATTACCGCCGAAGGCCGCGCGATGAGCGCGCTCGGCGTGCATCCGCGCCTTGCGCGCATGATCCGCCGCGCCGTCGGCCTCGGGCTCGGCGCACTGGCCTGCGACTTGGCGGCTCTGCTGCAGGAGCAGGCCAACTCGCCCGCGCCTTCGGGCGGCGCGGTGACGGACGCCGCGTCGCTGCTGCCGCGGCTCGAAGCGCTGCAGGCGTCGCCGCGCTTCTTCGGCGGCGCGCGCACGCCGGAAGACCGCGCCGCCGAGCGC